>NZ_QSPG01000004.1:0-36112 GCF_003436395.1 Collinsella sp. TM06-3
CGTGCGACGGGGGCGAGGCGAATGGCTGAGCGGTATCGATACGCTGGTTCAACGGTATTATATTGACCACATAGATTATTAACTTGCATTTCTAACAGTTAAGGAGACGGGTGCTTTCCAGCACACTCCTTCGATGATGCCTTCCGCTAGTTGCTATACCGGTTTCAGCCAATAAAGAATGTGCCCGGGCGCTCAGGTTCACCGTTAGCGTTGGCAACATATGAGATGGGCCAGACCCTTGCCGCGCGCCGATTGCGCGAGAGGTGTCGGGCTCCATGTTTATTCCACCTGCTTGTTATCAACCAGCTTCGTTCAACGTCAGACATTCAAGATGTCAGACGTCGAACCTGCGCCAAAGACGCAGCTGGGGCTACTAGTTGCCTACAATCGCTCGCGAAGCTCACCTGTTCGTGCGTGAATGTCTGACAGCTCCGTCAGACATTGTCGGACATTTGATTGTTCGACAAATGCGCACGTGGTCGCGTTCGCAAAGATAACTGAACGGTCGATGGGTGCGTTGAGACCGGAGCAAACGGCGGATGCCAGAAAAATGGTCTCACAGAATCGCACCCATGGTTGATAAAATTGACCGCCCAGGCGCAAATACCCGGGCGGTCAATTCATCCCCTCGTTCGCGATCCTGTTGGGTTTTGGGCTTTGACATGTTGTTGACGGATGGATCAGCCGTACAGCTTGATCTCCCGGGGTTCGACGGCACCCTCGGTCCTCGAGGGATTTCCACCGCCCCTTACAGGCCTGGATTTATTCAATGGTTGATTTAACCCGGCTGAATAAGACGGGCATGGGCCGGTCGACAAAATGTAAGGTAAAAAAGCAGATGCGGCCGTACGCCGGTGCGGGATTCGGGTGATGTGATAGAAAGTAATTCACGTATTGCATCCAACTGGGAGGCGCATCATGGCAACCGCCACCGCAGCCCTGAGAATCCCCGAGGACCTCGCGAACAGGTACGACCGCCTGGCGAAGTCGACGGGCCGCACGAAAACCTTCTACATGACGGAGGCCCTCGCCGCGGAGATAGACAGGATCGAATACGAGTACGGCCTCATGAATTATCCGGGAGGCGTTTGGTTGCGAGGCATGCCAGTGTGAGGGCCTGATTCGTCAGATCCCGCACAGGGGGACCGCGATGGTGACCACCGCGCCGCCCGAGGGGCTGTTGGCGAGCGAGACGGAGCCCCCGTGGGCGCTCGCGGCCTCGGAGGCGACGTGGAGGCCGAGCCCGTAGTGGCGGCCTCCGTCGCGCGAGGAGCGGGAGGAGTCGTCTGTGAAGAGGCGCTCGCAGCCGCGTTCGAGGGCGGCGGGAGAGAAGCCCGGTCCGTCGTCGGCCACCTCGACGACGAGGTGTCCGCCCGCGACGTCGCAGGAGACCGCCACGCGCGAGCGCGCGTGCTCGGCGGCGTTGGCCACGAGGTTCGCGGCGGCTCGCGCCAGGGTGGTTCGGTCGAGCGGGGCCTCGGGTGCGCCCGCGACAGCGGGGCCCGTGGCCGCGTCGAGCGTCACGCCTCGCGCCCGAGCGATCTGGGCGGCCTCGGCGAGGACCTGTTCGCAGAGCTCGGCCGGCCGCATGGGGGCCCTCTCCGCCCCGCCGGACCCGCGCGAGGCCTCGATAAGCAGGCGCACGTAGCCGTCGAGCCTTTCGACACTGCCGGCTATGTCGCGCGCGGCGGCCGCGAGGTCGGCGTCTTTCTTGTCTTCCAGCTCCTCCGCCACGAAGTCGGCGTTGGCGCGCAGCACGGTGAGCGGCGTCTTGAGGTCGTGGGCGAGCGACGCCATCTGCTCGCGCTGCCCCCGCTCCGCGGCCCAGCGGGCCTCGAGCGACTCGGCGAGGGAGGTCCGCATGGCGTCCATCGCGGCGAGGACGTCGTTCACCTCGCGCACGTTGGTGCTGCCGACCGCGAAGTCGAGCTCCCCCGCGCCGACGCGCCCCGCCGCCTCCGCGAGCGGCGCCATCTTGCGCGAGATCACGCGGCTCGCGCGGCGCGCCACGAGCGCGAGCGCGAGCGCGCTTCCCGCCGTAGCGCCGACGAGTATGAGGTTCTGCGGGTTGGGAAGCAGGCCGGCGAGGTCGCGCGAGACCCACTGCGGCAGGTACTCGCTGACGAGTGCGCAGGCCCCGCCGCCCTTGAGCGGGAACGCGGCGTAGGTGAGGCCCGAACCCCCGCCCTCGATCTCCACTGTGCCCGGATCCGCGGCGAGTGCCGCACGGGCCATTTCCGTCGCGTCCTCGAGCCGCGTGCCCTCGAGGTCTGTCATCAGCACGTATCCGTCCTTGTTCAGGATGAGGTAGCGGTACGCCGTCGGCACGTCCTGCTGCCCGCAGACGCCGTCGCGTGCCAGGCCCTCCGCGACCTCGCGCGCATTGGCCGGCCCCCAGCTTGCCTCGTAGACGAAGCCCGCGCTGATCAACACGGAGAGCACCATGAACGAGGCGAGCCACGCCGTGGCGACCGCCGCGAACGCGTAGGCGAAGTAGCGCGCGATGACGAAGGAGAGCGGCATGCCCCCGCGACCTCGCGCCCCGATCTTCAGAGCTGCCACTTGTACCCCATCCCCCAGACGGTCGCGATCGGATCGGCGCCGGCCTCGGAGAGTTTCCTCCGGGCGCGACTGACCTGCATGGATATGGCCGCGTCGTCGGCGTCGCTCTCCCAGCCGAGCACCGCCTCGCGTATCTGCGCGCGGCTCATGACCTGCCCGGGGTGGCGCGCGAGGTACTCGCAGATGGCGTACTCGGTGGGCGTGAGCGGCACGGTCTCGCCGCCCACGGCGAGGTCGCGCGCCCCGAGGTCGATCCGCACCTCCCCGAAGGAGAGGGCGTGCGAGCGCGGCCGGCGCTCACGGCGTAGATGGGCCGCGACCTTGGCGCGCAGTTCCGCGGCCCCGAAGGGCTTGCGGACGTAGTCGTCGGCGCCCAGGCCGTAGGCGGCCACGGCATCCTCCTCGGCCACGCGCGCGGTCAGGAAGACGATGGGCCCGTCGAAGTCCGGGCGGATCTGCCGCACGAGCTCGAAGCCGTCAAGCCCCGGCATCATGACGTCGCAGAGCACGAGGTCGAAGCGCGAGAGGTCCATCCCCAGGACCGCCGTCGGGTCCGCCGCCCTAACGACCTCATGGCCGTCGCGGCCGAGGACGCGCGCGAGCGCGTCGAGGATCGCCCGTTCATCATCCACTGCCAGTATCCTCGCCATGTTGACCTCCTGAAACTCTCGTCGGAATTGTACTAGCGCCGCGCTCAGCGGTCCAGAGCCCTGCGCGCAGCCGCGGGCGCCTCGGCCGCGTCGCAAGCGCGGTAGCGCACGCCCGAGCCGTCGCGCGCCTCGATCTCGAGCCAGCCCTCGCCGTCCGACTCCCGCCCGAAGAAGTTGAGCTGGAACTCTCGGACATTGCCCCTGTCGTCCGCAGCGTCCACCAGGTAGACATAGTTTGTCCCCGCCCCCGGTGGCGTCGGCGTAGGAGCTCGCGTGGCTGCCGGGCTCGGGCGCGGGCGCCCACATAGCGATCTCAGGGTTGGGCAGCACGCGGTCGGCAATCGAGCGCAGTGCCGACCCCCAGCCGGCGTCGAGCAGGGCATTCCCGCCCAGAAGGAGCGCTGCGGAGAGGAGGACGAGCATGGAGGCGAGCGGCCTCCTAAGCATCTGCCCTCCCGTCCTCGAAGCGGCAGAACCAGGCGAGAAGGACGGCGTCGGCTGCCAGGGTGAGCACGAGGCCAGCGAGCGCAGTCGTGAGGAGTGGGCCCGCCGCGCGTGCGGCGTCGATGAAGGCCTCAACCCCGAGCGACCCCAGGCGCGCGGGCCAGGCGAGCGGCACCCAGCTCAGGGGCGTCGCCAGGGCACCGGTGAGCTCGCCGGTCATGAGACCGTGCGCAAGTCCGCCCACCGAGAAGAATGCGAGGAGCATCCCCGCCGCGCCGGTGCCGATGACGGCGTTGCGGCCGAGGCGCAGGGCCACGCCGAGCCCCAGCGCGTAGAGGGGCAGGCTGCCCAGCACGATGCCCGCCCAGGCGACCGCAAGCGGAGCGAGCCCGAGCGGCAGGCGCCCGGCGACGGCGAGCACGGCCCCGAACACGCCGAGCGCCACGGCCAGCGCGCCCGCGCCGAGCGCCGCAAGGGCGAGCAGCTTCGCCGCGACGGCGCGCCCGCGCGAGGGGACCGCCGTGAGGTTAGCGAGGCGCCCGGCAGCGCGCTCCTCGTCCACGGCGAGCCCGCAGACGATGGCGGACATGAGCGGCATGAGGGCGCCGAGGAACTGGGCGTAGGCGTCCGCGCCCTGCGCCGGGTCCCATCGGGTTACGGAGAAGTACTCGCCGCAGGCAAGACCGGCTGCCAGGCCGCAGGCGAGGTGCACCGCCGAGAGCGGGGAGCGCGCCAGGCGCAGGGCCTCGGAGAGCAGGGCCCGCGGGAGAGTCATGCGCGGCGTCGGGTCGGAGAGTCGTGTCATGGCCATCACCTCTCCTCGGAGCGCGCGAACCAGGCCGCGCTCGCCGCCGTGAGCGCGGCGAACGCGAGCGCGCAGACCGCAAGGCCCGCCAGCGTGAGCATGCCGTCCGCCGTGAGCGCCCCGCCGAGCGCCATGTCCGCCGCGAGTGGCTCGCCGCTCGGCAGCACGGGGATGAAGCTCGTGGGGATGACCATGCTCGCCGACGGCGGAAAGAGCTGCGGCAGCGGCATCAGCGACCAGGCGAACCCACCCACGAGCTGCGCGGCGAGCGGGCAGAAGATGCCCGCGAGCATGCCGAGCCGCGCCGTGAGGAGGAGCCCCGCGGGGATCATCCACGCCGCGGTCACCGTGTTAACGAGCGCGCAGAGGAGCATCGTGAGCGTGCCCGCGGCCGTGAGGCCCTGCGAGGAGAACGCCGATCCCGCGAGGTAGATGCCGAAGACCACGAGGTTCGAGAGCGTGCAGAGCGCGAGGCACCAGAGCGCCTTGGCCCACCAGGCGCGCCCGAGCGGGAAGCCCAGGCCCAGAAGCCCCCGCATCCGCGTGCGAGCGTCCGCCCGCGCGACGCACGCCACCACGAGCGAGAGACACACGGGCAGGAAGAGCGCGTACCAGTAGTTCCACGCGCTGAAGATCTGCACGCCCCGGTAGGGCATCGCGCCGAGCAGCGGCATCGGCAGCGCCATGAGCACGGCCAGGCGGACCGGTGCCGCGTGGCGCGACTTCAGGGCCTCGGCGCGCAGGGCCGCGAGCAGGCCGCCTTTCTCGCCCGTCATGCCGCCACCTTCCCGCGCGCTCGTCGCCCTTCCCGGCAGAAGCTCATGAAGAGTTCCTCGAGGTCCTGCCCGGGACGAAGCGTATCCTCGTAGGCGAGGCGCCCCCCGCAGATGATGCCGATGGTGTCCGCCATCTGCTGCACCTCGGAGAGGATGTGGCTCGAGACGATCACCGTCGTACCCGCCGACGCGAAGCCGCGGATCTGGTCGCGCAGCTCCTCGATGCCGATGGGGTCGAGGCCGTTGGTGGGCTCGTCGAGCACGAGCAGGCGTGGCCGGGCGATCAGCGCCAGCGCGAGCCCCAGGCGCTGCCGCATGCCCATCGAGAAGCGCCCGGTGCGCTTCTTCCCGGTGTCCGCGAGGTCCACGGCGGCGAGCACCTCATCTATGCGGCTCTCGGGAAGGCCCAGCAGCGTGGTGCGCACGCGCAGGTTCTCGCGCGCGGTGAGGTTGGGGTAGAGCGGCGCCTCCTCGATGAGGCTGCCGATTGCGTAGAGGTCCTCGCGGCGCCAGGCGTGCCCGGCAAAGAGGATCTCCCCGGCCGTCGGCCGCAGCATCCCGCAGATCATCTTGAGCGTTGTCGACTTGCCGGCGCCGTTGGGACCGAGCAGCCCGTACACCTCGCCCTCGCGGATATGAAGGCTCACGTCGGCCACGGCGTCCTGCGCCTGGTCGCCGCGGCCGAAGCGCTTGGTGAGCCCGCGCGTCTCGAGCATGTAACCCATGGGTTTATCCTTTCTCTTCCGGGAGCGCGGGCCGAGTCACCGTGCCCGCGCGCCTTACCTTTCGGGTTCACCATCCATGGTGGGGCGCGTTTCTAACGAAGCCATAACGGCCGTTGGGTTCTTTTGGCGCCAACCCTTCTCGACCCGCACATCATGATTAATTTGCTTAAGGCAACAACTTTCCCGATCGATGTAATCACCGAATCAAAACGTGTACATCACCCTCCAAAACCGACATTTTTCGGCATGTTTGGAGGCCGATGTACACGAATGTGAAATCCACCGCCGCCCAAAAGCGCCTTCCTCATGTCTGGACTCTCTATGCTTACGCTGGATAGACATCGCCGGAACGGGTATAGTATCGAAAGTTTTGTCGTTAACCAGCGGGGGAGTCCTGTGGGCATCAAAAAGAAGATCAAAAAGGAGCTTATCGGCACTTCCGATTACCCGTCGAATAAGATCTTTACGATCTCCAATTTCATCACCTTTACGCGCCTGATCCTCACCCTAGTATTTCTGTACCTGTTTGTGACGGATAACAACCGCGTCATCGCCATCGTTATCTACGCCGTTGCCGCCTCTACCGACTGGATGGACGGTCAGATCGCCCGCATGACTAAGACGGTCTCGTGGCTCGGTAAGGTCATGGATCCCATTTGTGACCGTGCGCTGTTATTCACCGGCGTCTTGGGACTGGTAGTCCGCGGAGAGCTGCCCATCTGGGTCTGTGTGCTCATTATCGGCCGCGACATCTATCTGGGCATCGGCACGCTTATCGTGCGTCATTATCACCGTCGCCCCATCGATGTCGTCTTTCCCGGAAAGATTGCCACTGCACTGCTCATGACCGGCTTCTCGCTCATGCTGCTCGGGTTCCCCGTTATTGACGGCCTGCATCTTTTACCTTCAACCCTTACGGCCTTCCCGGGCCTCAACGGAAGCTCGGTGCCCCTCGGCATCTTCTTTGTGTACGGCGGCGTGATCTTCTCCATGCTCACGGCTGTCATCTACTCCATTAAGGGCGGAGCGGCCATTAAACAGGCTCTCGCGCATCCCGAGGACGAGGACATCGACTTTCTGAACCCCGAAATCGAAGACTGATTCGTTGGGGTATGATTACGTACGGTTCATTATTTGCGGCACGTCCGCGATAAGTTAGGGGTTGTCATGGACAACATGGTTAACAATATGCCTCAGAATGATAAGACTGCTGACGCTACCTGCGTATTCCGCGTGCCTTCAAGTGACGTCACCGTTCCCGACCTCATGGCCAACGTGCGCATCACCGCCCCCGTTCTGTCCATCGTCAAGGGTCCGCAGACCGGTGCCGCCTTTGAGCTCGAGGACGACGTGACCACCATCGGCCGCGATCCTGCAAACGGCATCTTCCTCAATGACATGACCGTTTCGCGCAGCCACGCGCGCATTATTCGCGAGGGCCTCGGCGCTCGCATCGAGGACTTGGGATCGCTCAATGGCACCTGGGTCGACGGTGCCATCGTCAATGCAGCCCCGCTGCACGACGGCTCTTCCGTCCAGATCGGTACCTTTACGCTCATCTACCACGAGAGCACGCCGGAGCGCATCGAAACCGGTGAGTAGGGCATGGCCGAACGCAACTATCTGAGTATCGGCCAAGTCGTCAACCTACTTCGAGGCGCATACCCCGATCTTTCGAACTCAAAAATTAGATTTCTAGAAGATGAGGGGCTCATTACCCCTCATCGTACGCCTAAGGGATACCGTCAGTACTCCAAGGAGGACGTTGATCGCCTGGAGGTCATCCTGCACTTGCAGAAGACCCGCTACATGCCGCTCAACGTGATTAAGCAGCGCTTGGAAAACGCCACGGACCTGTCAACGCTCGCTTACGAGGTGGGCTTGCTGTCCGATGTTCCGCTCAAGACGGAGCCCAAGGAGACTAAGCAAAAGCTGCATCCCATTGAGACCATTCCCGATATGCTGGGCGTCGAGATTTCGTTTATCCGCTCGCTCGCCGAGAACGACCTCATTCGCATCATCAAGAGTCCGCAGAATCGCGAGCTCGTCGATGGTCGCGATTTTCCAATCATCCGCTACTGCTCCGAGCTGTCACGCTTCCATATCGAGCCCCGCAACCTGCGTCAGTACGTGTCTTCCGCCAACCGCGAGTCCTCGATGTTTGAGCAGGTTCTCGTGAGCATGCTCGGTATGGATACCTCCGATGACGAGCGCGACGCCAAGCTCGAGCGTGCGTTTAAGAGGCTTCACGACCTGACCGAGGGTGTGCACACTGCGCTGCTCAAGAACCGCGTTTTTGAGTCGCTCAACGCCGTGGTCGAGGACGCCGACATCGATGCACTCGATGAGGAAATCGCTCGCTCCGAGTCCACCAAGGCCAAAAACGAAGAAACTGCCGCGCCGGCTTCGCACGAGGATTCTCTCGTAAAGCCGCTCAAGGTCGTCGCCCCTTCGCAATCCGGCACCGTCACCGCGGGCAAATAACCGCTGCTGATATTTCGGCAACCCATTGAAAGGTCATGCAATGTACGACTTCGAATCTCAAATCGTCGACATCCCCGACTATCCCGAGCCCGGAGTCTTCTTTAAAGACATCACGCCGCTCTTTGGCAATCCCGAGGCGCTCAAAGCCATGACCGATACCCTCGCCGAGCACTTTGCCGACATGGGAATCACCAAGGTCGTGGGTCCCGAGGCTCGCGGCTTTATGGTTGGCGTACCGGTGGCTGTAGCCCTTGGCGCCGGCTTTGTTCCCGCACGTAAACCGGGCAAGCTGCCGCGCGAGACCGTAAGCCAGAGCTACGAGCTCGAGTACGGCACCGATTCAGTTGAGATCCATGCCGACGCTATCAGCTCTAAAGATACCGTGTTGATTCTGGACGACTTGGTCGCGACGGGCGGAACCGTCGAGGCAACAGGTAAACTGGTGCGAGATATGGGCGCAAAGCTTATCGGTTACGGTTGTATACTTGAGCTTGCGTTTCTCAACCCGCGCGAGAAGCTCACGCCGTCTGATGACGATGTGGAGCTCTTTAGCCTGGTGACGGTAGACTAGCCGTTACCCTTAGTTACTGGAAAGGAAGCTACATGCGCACAGCAAACAAGCACAAAAACATGGCACGCTGCGCTGCTACGGCAACCCTCGCTTGTGTTTTGGGCTTGGGCCTCGCGGCTCCTGCCTACGCCGATACCGCATCCGACCTTGCCGCTGCTCGTACGAAACTCGAGCAGATCGGCACCCAAACCCAGCAGATTTACGATGAGCTTGCCACGCAGACGCAGGCGCTCGATCAGACTGCCGGCGAGATCACGCAAAAGCAGCAGGAGATCGCCGATGGTCAGGCCAAGCTCTCGACCTATGTCGCCGGCGAGTACAAAACCGGCGGTCTGAGCCTGCTTCAGGTTTTGACGGGTGTCGATGATCTGAGCGATATGCTCAACCGCCTGTTCTACTACGGCAAGGTGTCCGACAAGCAGGCCAAGACCATCCAAGAGGTAAAGGAGCTTAAGCAGCAGCTCACCGATAAGCAGGCCGAGCAGGAGAAGAACGTCGCCACCACGCAAAAGAAGGTCGACGAGCTTAACGCCCAGCAGGCTGAAGCCCAGAACGTCGTAAATTCCCTGGATTCGCAGCTGCAGGCCGAGCTTGCCGCCGAGGCCGAGGCCAATGCCGCGCTGCAGGCCGGCATCAACGCCAGCACCGCCGAGAAGGCCACGGTGAGCAACGACACCGCCGGTACGACCGAGAACACCAACAATGGAGGCGGCGACACGCCTGCACCCACGCCCGCTCCTGCTCCTACGCCGCAGCCCGCTCCCGCTCCGGCTCCGGCCCCTTCGGCGCCGAGCCAGTCCGTTGACGGCGGCTCCGTTGTTTCGCGTGCCTACAGCAAGCTTGGTTGCGCTTATTCCTGGGGCGGTATTGGACCGAACAGCTTCGACTGCTCCGGCTTTGTGAGCTACTGCCTCACGGGTCGTTACTGCCGTCTGGGTACCACTGGTGACTTTATGGGCTGGACTCGTGTGTCTGATCCACAGCCCGGCGACGTCGTAGTTAACTCTTATCACACCGGCATCTACATCGGTAACGGCCAGATGATCCATGCTTCCGACTACAGCACGGGCGTTATCATCAGCTCCGTCGCAGCCGGTATGAACAACAACTACATCTTCGTACGCTACTAATTTATTACTACAGCGAACGAACATGGGCCTCGCGATCTTGAGTCACGAGGCCCATTCTTTTTGCCCCTACCGTTTGCCATAAAATCAGGATGGCTATCTAGTATTCAAAACTAGATAGCCATCCAATCAATCAAAAAGATGGCTATAATTGTTGAGGAACAAATAGAAAGGACCCTCAATGAGCTGGGCGCTTATCTCCGATTCGAGCTGCAATCTTCGCGATTGGCAGCCAACCGCACCTCATACCACCTTTGCATTTGCACCCCTTAAGATCCGAGTGGGGGAGCGTGAGTTTGTCGATGACCTCACGCTCGACGTTCACGAGCTCAATTGCGCCGTGCAGGCGGAGTCGAGCGCTTCTTCGAGCGCCTGTCCAAGCGTAGGTGAGTGGGCCGAACTCTTTAGGCTTGCCGACAAGACGATTTGTATGCCCATCTCGGAGGGCGTCTCGGGAAGCTACAATGCCGCGGCCACCGCACGTGACATGGTGCTTGCCGAAGAGCCGGACCGACAGATTCATCTGGTCAATTCACGCGGAGCCGGCGGCAAAATGGACCTGATCTTCCTGCTGTTCGACCGCTATCTTGCAAGCAACCCGGATACCTCCTTTGAGGACGCCTGCGCCTACTTCGATAGCTTGGAGCAGCAGAGCAAGATCCTCTTTAGTTTGTGCAATTACGAAAACCTTGCGAAGGCCGGACGTATCCCTAAGGCGGCCGGCGTTATTGCTAACAAGCTCAATATCCGCATTTTGGGCACGGCGAGCGAAGCGGGCAAAATTGAACTCGTTGGGCACACCCGCGGCGAAAAGAAGATGCTCACCAAGATTGTCGACACCATGGAGGCCGAAGGCTTTACCGGCGGCGAGGTCGTTATCGACCATGTCGAGAATGAGGCGGGCGCCCAGGCGCTTGCCAGCCGCATTGTGGAGCATTGGCCCGGCTCCAAGACGATTATCATGCCCTGTAACGGGCTAGATTCATACTATGCCGAGATGCACGGCCTCATTATCGGCTACGGTATGGGCGTGGCGTCGGGCCGATAAAATCCAACTAGACAAACGTACGGGCGGGATAAGGAGCCATTGGCTCTTTATCCCGCCCGTCTTATACCTCGGTTAGCTATTAAACCCATTGAACTTGAGATAGCTCATCAGATACGCCTTCGAAACGAAGGACGATACCGCACTGCGCACGAGCAGCGATTCGCGCGTAACCTGATGTGCGGTATCGGGCACGGGAGTCTGCTCAACAGAAAACGCCGCACGAATCGATGCCTCGAGCTGATCGACAACATAATCGAAAGCCGTCGGAGCGTCGTAGCTCAAGCGCTGAATATTAAAGAGCGCCTGAACCGCAGCGATGGGCAGCACCTGCTTAAAGATACAAATGGCGATGAGACGCGCAATCTGCTCACGGCCATACTGCTTTTTAACTGGAGCAGGAACGAGGCCGACCTTCACGTAGTTATTGATCATCGATGGCGTAATAACGGGCTGCTCTACGCAAATCGAAAGCGGCTCCATCCACAGTGCAACATATTCAATAACCTGATCGCGATAGAGCGTTACGTTGGGCAGCTGGTCATAGCGTGGCAGGCTCAACGCGTTGAGTTTACCCACCATATCGGACTGAATAAATGCATCCGGCAGAACCGTCGGCTGAATATCCTCAGGCTTAATGCTGACCGACGTATCGGACATCGGGATAACATGTTTAACGTGGTTCATAAGAGGCCTCCGTTCGTTTTCTATATTGTATTCTAGGTTATCTAGTTTTGCATAACACATAGTCGCCAAGTAAAAGTGGTTGGACAGCACATTGATGCACCGTCCAACCACTTTGTGTAAAGATAGCAACCTTACATAAGATATATTATCGTACTTATCCACGGAGAAACGCGTATGCGCTCGTTGCCGCTATGGCTCCATCAGAAACGGCGGTCACAACCTGGCGTAAGCGCTTGGAACGGATGTCGCCAGCGGCAAATAGACCAGGTGTACGGGTGGCCATGGATTCATCAGTCAGAATGCCGCCATCAGGCGCCAGATCGACTAGATGCTCAACAAGCTCGGTATGGGGCTGCGTTCCGGTAAAAACAAAGATGCCAAACGAGCCGGGCTCAAATGACTCGGTATGAGTCTCGCCGGATGCATTGTCCTTAAAGGTAATCCTCGTTGGCATGGCTTCGCCCGATAGCTCCACAATACTAGTTTGGTACCTAACTGCAATATTGTCCTTTGCGAGTACTTTCTGAACAACACCATCGGGCGCACGGAACTGGTCGCGGCGCAGCACGATGGTCACACTGTTGGCAATGTCGGACAGGAACAGAGCCTCTTCGCATGCCGAATTGCCACCACCGATTACAAAAACCTGCTTGCCGCGGAAAAACATGCCGTCACATGTTGCGCAATATGAAACGCCACGACCGCGATACGTATCCTCGCCTGCGAAACCTGCCGGACGCGGCGTGGCACCCATGCAAGCGATAACGCTCGGGGCCAGCGTATCGCCCATATCGTGATGCACCGTAAACAACGCTGCATCGGCATCGTAATCGATACCCGTAACCATGCTCCATGCAACCTGTGCTCCCAGGCCCTCTGCATGCTGCTGAAAACGCTCGCCGAGTTCGGCGCCACTCAGGAGCGGGAAACCCGGATAGTTCTCGACCTCATTGGTTGTGGCGATCTGCCCTCCCGACATGCCCTGCTCAATCACGGTCGTCGTCAGGTTGGCACGCGCAGCATAAATGGCGGCAGCATAGCCCGCGGGGCCGCCACCGATAATCGCAACATCGATCGGCTTATCGGTAGTCATGAAGCGTCCTTTCGTCGAAACGTTGTCGTTCTTTGCGCTCATACCCAAATTTACGTGAACGTGACACTCATGCACTACAATGATAAATCCGTATTACAAAGCTGAAGGGGAGTTATCGATGGACCAGGCGCAGACGAGTGACGACGCTCCCCTGCTCACGCACAGCACTCCCCAATCGGAGCAAACCACACTCCTGGCTCAGCAAAAACCCCTCGTGACCATCGTGCATGCCTCCGTTGGCTCGGGCCACAAGGCCGCCGCAAATGCGATTGCGCAGGCATTCGACCTCATCCGCGGCACCAATGGCATCCCCGAGGATATTGAGATTGAAGTGCTCGATATCCTTGATTTTGGACGTATTAAATTCGACGGCAATAAGACCGCGGCTTCTTTTACGGGAGCCACGCGCCCCATTTACGACCTGACCTGGCGATATACGCTTACGGGACATCTTCTCTGGGGTGGCGGAACGGCATGGTCGCGAATTATGTTCCCCGCCTTCAACGAATATATTCGTAGCCGCAGGCCCATAGCCGTGGTTGCGACGCACATCACAGCAGCCAATGTTGCCGTGGGCGCCCGCGTAATTACGGGTATCGATTATCCGGTCGTCTGCGTACCGACCGACTACGAAGTCGAGGGATGGTGGCCCCACAAGGACACCGATTTATTCTGTGTTGCCAACGAATTTATGGCCGAAACGCTGCGTCCGCGCAAGGTGCTCGAGACAAAGATTCGCATTACCGGCATTCCTATTCGCGCCGGATTCGACACGGATTACGATCGCGAGGAAGAGCTAGCTAAGTTCAACCTCCCCACCGACAAGACCGTCGTACTGGTAATGGCCGGTGCCAGCTTGCCTCAACCGTACGTTCGCTTTCGCGCGGAGATGGACCGCACCCTCCCCTTCCTACGCAGCTTCGAAGACATGCACTTTGTCTTTTTGCCGGGCAAGGATAAGGAATACGCCGCCCGCCTCAAGACACTCTTCGATGCCATGAAGCTCGAAAATGTCACGGTGCTGGACTATGTCGACGACATGGCGGCCCTCATGCACGGCTGCGACCTGGCAATTCTCAAATCGGGCGGACTCACCGTCACCGAGTGCCTGTGCGCGCATCTGCCGATGATCCTGCTGGGCAAATCATACGGCCAGGAAAAGGCCAACACCACGATGCTCACCGGCATGGGCGCCAGCATGCATGTCACCACCGCACGAGAACTAATCGTGACGTTGCGCCATCTGCACGATCATCCCGAATCACTCAAAGCCCTACTCATCAACGGCGAAGTACTACGCCGCCCTCACGCAGCCGAAGATATCGCCATCGCAACCATGGAGCTCGTAGGCAAACCCCAAAAGCGCAAACGAGCCTTCTGCCGCTTCTATTGGGGCGAAAAACCCGCGCATATCCGCTAGCGTCTTAAAGTCCGCTGTGGTGCAGGCCGCCCACACATATCATTCCATGCTCAAACATTCTCGCTTCGCTTCGCTCGCTGCGAAACTGCGCGTGGAACGATATGTGTGGGCGGCCTGCACCACAGCTACATGTACATACCAGCAGATATACCGGTTACCCAAGTAAAGCAGCGAAGGTGAACTCAAATACAAGTAATACAAGCAACCCGATGCGACAAAGGGATTGACTCATTGTCGCATCTGATTACTAGTTGAATACAGCTTTTAGATACAGCAAACGGTTTTGATTGGGAGCCATGAATGGTTGCGAGCACGTAGGCATAGCTCGCCCCTTGGAGGCCCCTATATATCGTCCCGCGCGCAGTTTCGCAGCGAAGCGAGAATGTTTGAGCACGGGATGATATATAGGGGCCTCCAAGGGGCGAGCGAACATTGCGATGCTCCGTTCAGCAAAGTAAAGAGCTAGGCAACGCCGCTAGAACCGAAACCGCCGGCTCCTCGGTCGGTTTCGTCTAGTTCTTCTACTTCTGCGAGGTTGACCGTGGGGACTTCTTGGATGACGAGTTGGGCTATGCGGTCGCCTTTGTTGATTTGGATGTCGTTGGTGGGATCCAGGTTGATGAGGATAACCTTGAGTTCTCCTCGGTAGTGAGCGTCGATGAGGCCCGGCGTGTTGACTATAGACAAGCCCTGCTTGATGGCCAAGCCGCTGCGGGGCTGGACGAAGCCGGCGTAGCCATCGGGCAGGGCGATGGCCAGCCCCGTAGAGACCAGACGGCGTTCGAAGGGCTTCAGGACGCAGTCTTCGTTGGAGCGTAGATCCAAGCCGGCATCGGTGGGATGGGCGTATTTGGGAAGCTCGACGGTGGGGTCGAGACGCTTTATGTTGACGGTAATGTTGGACATGGAATCACCTTAGCTTGTCGAGCTCTTGCAGAAATTCATCGACGTCTTTGAAATCGCGGTAGACCGAGGCAAAACGGATGTACGCAACCTTGTCGATCTTGGCCAAGCGCTTGAGCACCATGTCACCCAACTCATGGGACGTGACGGCCGTCAGTGTGCGAGAGCGCAGCTCGACCTCGATGTCGTCGATAATCTCATTGAGCTTCTTAGTGTCGATATCGCGCTTGATGGTGGCGCGCATCAAGCCGACGAGCAGCTTATTGCGATCGAACCGCTGCTTGGTTCCGTCTGACTTAATGACCTCGATAGGGTCCTCGCATCGCTCGAACGTTGTAAAGCGATAGTTACACGAGCAACATTCGCGACGGCGCTTAATGGTGTTATTTGACTCCTGCATACGGGAATCAACGACGCGGGTATGTGCCTTGCCGCATTTGGGACAGCGCATGGTACCTCCTCTTAAACGATAACAAGGGTACCATGCGCAGCGCGATAATGATTACGAACGAGCAGGAACCTTAAGATGCGCACCGGCGGCGAGCGAACCATGCTCCAGATGATTGACGTTACGGATCATGTCGGAAGTCTCTTGCGTGGAAAGGCCTTCGATTGGATATTCCTCGGCAAGCGACCAAAGAGAATCGCCAGTCTGAACGCGAATGGTCTCGTAAGTAATGTTGGAAACGGACTCGGCATACGCGGCGTGACGAGCGCTAAAGACCGAAGTAGCGAGGACAAAGAAGAGCGTAAGCGCAACGGCGACGGCGACAATCGTCGGAACCTTCAGGGCAACGCGGGCCGGCGCGACTACAGCCTGCTGATTGCGAGCAGGCTTTACGGTCAAAGGTTGAATGCCGGAGCGGCCACCCTGAACAACCGTAAAAGTGGGTTCTGCAGGCGTCTCGAGCTTAAGGGCGAGGTTTCCCTGGACCATATTCGTTGCGTTCATCATGTTCTCCTCTCGCGTGTTTTGCTGAGAACAGTTTTATCAAGCCGCGCGGACAAAAATGTCTAGCGCGAGAACGAATGTTCGGTTATTATTATCTTCGAACAGTTGTTCCTGTCAAGCAAAATTCGAACATTTGTTTGACATGGGTAGAGAGGATGCCCTGATGGCTCGCAAAATTACCAAGCGTCAGCAGCAAATTTACGACTTCATCAAGGAATATCAGCAGGAGAAGGGTTATCCGCCCAGCGTGCGCGAGATGGCTTCTGCCGTGGGCCTTTCCTCCCCCAGCACCGTGCACGCCCATCTCTCTGCCCTGGAGGCGCGCGGGCTACTCAAGCGCGATGCCACCAAACCGCGCGCCCTGGAACTCTTTAACGAGGACGGTTCCTCTGTCTCAATTTCTAAATCTGACGAGCCCACCGCACCTCGCGGAACGGTCTCGCTACCGCTCGTTGGTCGCGTCGCGGCAGGGATTCCCATTCTGGCCGAGCAGAATATTGAAGACACGTTTACTATCCCGACCGAAATCGCCACTGATCAGGGTTCCTTTATCCTTGAGGTGCATGGGAGCTCAATGATCAATGTCGGCATCTTCAATGGCGATTACATCATCGTCCGTGAACAAAAGAGTGCCATGAACGGCGAAATTGTCGTGGCCATGATTGATGGTTCAGCGACCGTCAAGACGTTCTACAAGGAGCAGGGGCGCGTGCGCTTGCAGCCCGAGAACGACACTATGGAGCCCATCTATGCGACGAACCCCGTTATTTTGGGTAAAGTTGTCGGTTTAATGCGCCGGTTCTCGTAATGCAAAAACGCATCACCATCTTTGATACCGTCCGCGGGTTTACGATGATTTCTATGGCAGGTTTTCACGCTTGCTATGATCTCGCCTACCTGTACGGCTGGGATATGCCTTGGTTTACCCAGACTGTCTTTCAAGACGTCTGGCGCGCCAGCATCAGCTGGGTATTTTTGTTTATCGCGGGTTGGATGTGCACTCTTTCGCGCAACAATATCAAACGTGCCGCCAAATACGCCTTAGCAGCACTCGTTGTCTGGTTGGCAACAACACTTGTCTCATTCGACGATTCGGTTAATTTTGGCATCATCTACTGCATGGCCGCATGCACCGGCATCGTGGCGTTGACCGATCCCGTCCTTAAGAAGATAACGGCGAGATGGGGCATGCCCCTATGCCTTGTGTTGTTCGCCCTCACCTGGAGCATCCCCAAAACGATCTACCCTGTCCCCTACCTGGCGTGGCTGGGATTTCCGAGCCCTGGGTTTGTCTCAGGTGATTACTACCCCATCATCCCGTTTATCTTTATGTATCTTGCAGGATACTTCGCCGCACACATAGCGAAGAGTATCGATAAGACCGTCCCTAGCTGGGCCTACGCCAACCCCCTGCCGGCGCTCGCCAGCCTTGGACGTCACGCTCTCCCCTTTTATCTGCTGCATCAGCCCATCATTCTGGGCATTTTGGAGATCGTCTACTCGGTGCGATAACGCTCGAGCCGCGGTGCAATACGAGCCGGCAGTTTCGCCACAATGCGAACGCCGTCCTCGAGATATTCCTCATGCAGAAGGGTTCCCTGCTCATGCACCAGCGTGATGAGAGCGCCCTCACGATACGGGATATCAGCGGAGAGCAACACATCGGTGGCAGCTGCCTCGCAAGCAATCCGGTCGACGAGATCGTCGAGCCCCTCGCCCGTTTGGGCCGAGAACAGAACGGCCTCCGGATAGCGACGACGGAAACTCAATCGATCGACGCTATCGAGAAGATCGATTTTATTGAATACGGTCAGCGTTAAACGCTCTCCGGCGCCGATCTCATCAAGCACGCGGTCGACAGCCTCCAGCTGCCGCTCATAGTCCTCGTCAGACGCATCTACGACTTTGAGAATTAGATCGGCACCCAAAACCTCGGACAGCGTCGATTTAAAGGCATCGACCAGACCATGCGGCAGCTTTTGAATAAAGCCGACGGTATCGGTAATCGTCATGCCGCGACCGCCGGGCAGACGATACGAACGCGTCGTCGGGTCGAGCGTAGCAAACAGCTTGTCCTGCGAAAGTACCGTAGAGCCGGTCAGACGATTGAGCAACGTCGATTTACCGGCATTGGTATAACCGGCTAACGCGACGCGAAACGCCGGGGACTCAATGCGACTCTTGGATTGAACATCGCGACGCTGTTCAACCTGCTTGAGCTCACGACGAAGCGCAGCGATCTTATTACGAATGAGGCGACGGTCGACCTCGAGCTGACTTTCGCCCTGACCAAAACGTGAGCCGATGCCGCCGCGCGTCTGCTCCTTAGCGAGATGGCTCCACATGCCACGCAGGCGAGGCAACAAATATTGAAGCTGTGCCAGCTGTACCTGCAGGCGTCCCTCACGCGTCTGAGCATGCAGGCCAAAGATATCCAGGATCAGTGCAGTACGATCGATAATCTTTACCGGCTCGCCCACGGCTTTCTCCAAATAGGATTGCTGCGAGGGGGTCAGGTCGTCGTCAAAAATAACGACATCGGCATCCATGCGATGCACCAGGCCGCACAGCTCTTCAACCTTACCGGAACCGATAAACGATTTAGGATACGGCTTTACCAAACGCTGCGACAAGCGTGCCACGCACTGGGCACCAGCTGTGTGGGCAAGACGCTCCAGCTCATCAAGCGAGCGATCGAGCGGCCATGCATTGTCGCGCCACTCAACACCAACTAAAATGGCACGCTCGGGCTCGGGTGCCGTGGGAACAAGGGGGAAACGGGGCATTAGGCAGCCTCAATACGATGCAGGATATCCTCAACGACCTCATCGATCGTACATTCATCCATATCAAACCACACGATACGGTCATCGCGCTTAAACCACGAAAGCTGACGCTTGGCATAACGACGCGAACGCATCTTAATGAGTTCGCGAGCCTCATCCATGCTCATCACGCCATTGAAAGCATCAATGATCTCTTTATAGCCAATTGCCTGCATCGACGTCAGGGCATCTCCCAGCCCCTGGCCCATAAGACCGCGGACCTCATCGACAAGACCCTGCTCAAACATCAGATCGACGCGCTGGTTAATGCGCTCGTAGAGCACCTCGCGATTACGCGTCAGACCAAACCAAAGGGCATGATAATGCTCGTGCGGAACACTAAACTGCGACTTTTGCTGCGCATAGGAGACGCCATCATCATGCATCTCGAGCGCACGAATCACACGGCGCACGTTATGGGGATGAATAACAGCAGCCGATTCTGGATCGCGCTCGGCAAGCAAGGCATGCAGTTCTTCCTCGCCAATACGCTCGGCAAGCTCCTGATAGCCCGCACGACGATCGTCCTCAAGTTCACCCGAGGGAAAGTCCATCTCATCGAGGGCGGCCTTGAGATACAGCCCCGTACCTCCGCAAAAAACCGGCAGGCAACCCGAACCAAGGAGACGTTCAACATGCGCGCGAGCGTCGGCCTGATAAAGCGCAGCAGAATATGCCACACCCGGCTCTACAATGTCGACGAGACGCAGCGGCGCCGTGCACTCATCGGGCGCCATCTTTGCGGTACCGATGTCCATGCCGCGATAGATTTGCATCGCATCGCACGACAGCACTTCGGACGAAAGACGAGCTGCCAAACGGTCGGCAACATCACTCTTACCAACCGCCGTCGGACCGACGATCGCAACGGCGGAAAGACCTGCCCCGGGAGAAACCATTAGCGCGGCTCGCCCACAACGGAGCCGGACAAATACCAGGTCTTGGCAACGTCAACGTCAACATCAACGATCTTACCAACAAGCTGATCGATGCTGTAACCCTCGGGGATAGGCGCATGCACGGTCTGATTCTTGGGACTCTTGCCCAGCAGGACCGCGTCGTTCTTTTTACTCGTTCCCTCAATGAGCGCCGGAACCACAGTATGAAGCTCACCCTGGTTATACTCGTGTGCCGTGGTCTCGATAACCTTAACCAGACGGTTGAAACGCTCGAGAATAACCTCATGCGGCGTAGGATCGTCAATCTCGGCGGCCGGGGTACCGGCGCGCTTGGAATAGATGAAGGTATAGGCCTGAGCATAGCGGACCGTCTCGGCAAGTGAGAGCGTCTGCTCAAAGTCTTCTTCAGTCTCACCCGGGAAGCCAACGATAATGTCGGTCGAGAGCGCGATATCGGGCATGCGGTTGCGAATGCGATCGACAAGGCCCAGATAGTCCTCGCGTGTATAACGGCGATTCATCTCTTTGAGGATCCGCGTCGAACCTGACTGGACGGCCAAGTGCAGCTGCGGCATAACGGCAGGCGTCTCGGCCATGGCGTCGATGGTCTCGGGCAACAGGTCCTTGGGATGCGAAGACGTAAAGAAGATGCGCTCCACGCCCGTATCGCCCACGGCACGCAGCAGATCGGCAAAACGCGGCTTGCCAAACAGATCGCGACCATATGAGTTAACGTTTTGGCCCAGCAGCGTAATCTCACGCACGCCCTGGCGCACCAAACCGGTCACCTCGTCGACAATCTCCTCGAAGGGGCGGCTCTTTTCGCGACCGCGCACGTACGGCACGATGCAATAGGTGCAGAAATTATTGCAGCCCGTCATGATGGGCACCCAGGCGTGATACTGAGTCTCGCGATGCCACGGCATGCTCATGGCATCCGTATCCTCATGCTCATTGGTGCGGATATGACGCTTACCATCACGGAACGCCTCGGCAATGAGCTCGGCCACATGTGCAATGGAATGCGTGCCAAAGATGACATTGACGTTATCGACGTTGGTGAGCAGGCCCTCGCCATCGCGCTGCGCGATGCAACCGCCAACGGCAACCACGCGCTTGCCCGAAGGCGAAGGCGGCAGGCTTTTGCAGGAATTGCACTGACCGTACAGGCGAGTATCGGCGGCCTCGCGCACGCAGCACGTCATGAAGACAACGATATCGGCATGCGCGGGATCGAGCGCCATGAGGCAGCCATACGAATCAAGCAGACCGCTCACACGCTCGGAGTCGTGCTGATTCATCTGGCAGCCAAAGGTGCGGATAAAGTAGGTTTTACCGGCAAGAATATCGCGTACGGAACGCTGGTCCATGTGCATAAGTCCTAACGATGGGGAGCGAAACAAGGCAAGCAGAAGCTATGCCACAGGCTTAACATCATCCATGACGACGTTATCCATAGCAGCTCGATTGATCTGGTGAACGTAGATAGAAAGGCGGATGGCCGTGCGCGACTCCCCGTTAATGAGGATGTCGGAGAACACGGGCGCGCAGGAAATATCAAAACCGGTTGGAATCAAAAAACCGCGCGCGATAGCAACGGCCTTAATAGCCTGGTTGACGGCACCGGCGCCGACACACTGGATGTTGACGGGTACACCATCCTTGACCATGCCGGCGATGGCGCCGGCAACGGACGCGGGCGATGATTTGCTTGATACCTTCAGGCAATCCATGAAGAAACTCCTGCATTTAAAAGTACGTTTTAACTGCAACAACTGTATCGTACCGAGTGGACTCGGTAAAGGCACTATTCCTCTTTGGCAAGATCAAAGGTCACGGTGATTCGATCACGCGAAACACGGATCTTTGGGTCGCCGCAAAGGTTGAGATAGTACCGGGCGGCAAGGTCATTAAAGTCGCGTTCCACAGCGCGCGAAAACTGTGCCATGTCATCCTTGGCAATACGTAGCCCGCGACGATCCTTCGCGAGATCGACAGGAGTCGGCGCATGCGAGGACGAATCACGCTCGCGCAGCAGACGCGCGGTCACACCGCGAACGGGCTTAATCTGCCCTGCCAAAATGCGATGGGCCGTGCGCTCGGACATCTCAAGACCCAAACCCGAACAAATACGGATAAAGTCCTCGGCATCAGAAGCAAGGCCTAAACGATCGACAACCGGAAGCTCGCTCTCGTCATCAATGAACAGGAGACGAGACGTATCGAGCCGACTTGACGCTTGAGCATAAAGGGTCGCGGCAATCTCAGACGGAGAACCGAGATAGACATCGCAACCACGCAACTCCTCGAGCGCAAACTCACAAGCAGCGCGAATAATATTATGTGGACCGCGAGCGCAGACATAACGTCCGTCCTCATCCTTGACGGCCTGGGGCCAGCTGGACTGATCGGCACGCTCACTGAGGCGGTCGGCCGCAACGCTCACCTTGAAGGCTGAACCAAGATCGACGCCGGACGTGACCACACGGGCCTCGTCGGCGTTCTGCTTAATCGAAAACAATGCCATGCCACGACCGTGAACGCCCCAACGGTCCATCTTCATACTCTCGAGCTTGGAGGTAACGCGGGCATCAAAGATTCGCTCTTGCATATCCTGCGGAACGCCAGAACCGTTATCCAGAAAGACAAGCGTGCGGACGCCATCTTCCTTGGTCGTGGCGAGATAGACCTTGTCGGCGCCGGCATCGCGAGCATTACGGAGCATTTCGATGACGATGTCCTCGACATGCTGAATGTCGTGCTTAGCCTGGCGCCGCTCGGCCTCCGAAACGCGGAGGCGGACATACCCCTCGCCAAGGTTCTCCTCGACGCGAAGGTTGCCCTCCCCCGACATCGACGCGATAAATGAGATGAGCTCGTTCGCGTCGCTCATGTTATTTAGCGATATCGACAGCGCGGCTCTCGCGAATCACGACGACGCGCACCTGACCGGGATACTCCATCTCTTCCTCGATCTGATGGGCGATATCGTGAGCCAGAACCGTGGACTGGGCATCGGAAATCTTGTCCGGCTGGACCATGACGTGGACCTCGCGACCGGCCTGCATGGCATAGGTACGTTCGACGCCGTCATGGGAGTTGGCGATCTCCTCAAGCTTCTCAAGACGCTTGATGTAGTTCTCGGCAGACTCGCGACGGGCACCGGGGCGAGAGGCAGAGACAGCATCGGCGGCCTGCACCAGGACATCGAGCACCGTGTTGGGGTCGACATCGGCATGGTGAGCCTCAATAGCGTGGACGATAACGGGCTTCTCGCCATAACGGCGGGCAAGCTCGGCGCCGATGACGGCATGCGGGCCCTCGACGTCGTGGTCGATTGCCTTGCCCAGGTCATGAAGCAGGCCGGCGCGCTTGGCGGTCACAACGTCCAGGCCAAGCTCGGAAGCCATCACGCCGCACAGATCAGAGACCTCGAGGGAATGCTGAAGCACGTTCTGACCAAACGAGGTACGGTAGCGCAGGGCACCAAGGGTCTTGACGATCTCGGGGTGCAGATCGTGGATGCCGGTATCGAAGGCAGCCTGCTCGCCAGCCTCGCGCACGCGCTGCTGAACCAGGTCGGCGGCCTTGTGATACATCTCCTCGATACGGGCAGGGTGAATGCGGCCGTCGGCGATGAGGTTCTCGAGGGCGACGCGGGCGGTCTCACGACGGACCGGGTCGAAGCTCGAAAGAACGACGGTCTCGGGCGTGTCGTCGATCACGAGGTTGACGCCGGAAACCTGCTCGAAGGTCCGGATGTTGCGACCCTCGCGACCGATGATACGGCCTTTGAGGTCATCAGAGGGAATGTGCACGGAGGTAACGGTGACCTCGGCAGTGTGATCGGCAGCGCAGCGCTGAATCGCCAGAGACAGAATCTCCTGGGCGGTCTTGTGGCACTCGGCGCGAACCTGCTGCTCAGACTCGCGAATGATCGTGGCGGCCTCGTGGGTGACCTCGCCGCGAACCTTATCAAGGAGCTCCTTGTGCGCGTCCTCGCGGGTAAGGTCGGCGATACGCTCGAGCTCGGAGGTCTGCTTTGCGCAGAGCTCCTCGAGCTCACGGGAGCGCTTCTCGACCTGACCGGCCTGGCTGGACAGCTGATGCTCGCGCTTGTCGAGAGCGTCGTTGCGGCGATCGAGAGATTCCTCGCGCTGCATCACGCGGTTCTCGAGCGTACGAATCTCGTTCTTACGCTGCTTGTCCTCGGCCTCAGCGGCCTGCTTGTTCTTGATGATCTCCTCTTTAGCCTCGAGCAGAGCCTCTTTTTTGAGGGTCTCGGCCTGACGCTTAGCATCACCGATCAGGGACTCAGCCTGTGCGTGTGCCGACTGGATTTTTTCGTCGGCCTCGTGAAGACTACCCTGCTTGGCGGTGCGCATGTAGGCAATGGCGGCGATGGCACCCAAAATGATGCCAACGAGCGCTGCGATGATAGGCATGCTCACTCCTTTTTATGGATTCGTTACACAACAAAGCGAACCGTCCTTACGAACGGCTCGCGACATTTGAGTAATATGGGCGCAGCTTATGCGGGTCGGATACAGATAAACATATAAACAAACTCATCACAGATGAGCACATATCACAAAGCAAATGACAGTGTTTATCGTACGTTGAACCACAACAACTGTCAAATAAATGGCCCCAGCACGGCGGCTAAAACGCGGTGAACGGCAGGGCCACAAAACGCATACGCCTAAACCGCACATTCCTCACGTTCGGCATCGAGACGTGCCTTAACGGCATCGGCGGCGATGTGATACGAGAAGCCCTTGCCCATCAAAAACCGAACCAGTTTTTCGAATCCGCGCGTCTCTGGAACACGCCGCTTGGCGAGCAGGGCTGACGCACGCGCCAAATCGTCTTCGACGGCAAAATAATCCTCGGGATAACCGGGAATGTCATCGAGCACGACATGACGGCGCTTGAGCTCGGTCTCGATTTTACGCTGTCCCCAACCGCGCCGCTTGCGTTCCTCGATAAAGTACGAGCAAAAGCGGTTCTCGTCTAAAAAGCGATACTCGGTGGCGCGCTCGACGGCGAAATCGATCGCGGGCTGGCGAAAGCCGTAGCGTGCCAACTTGTCACGGACCTCACCCGTCGCATGGTCGCGTCGCGATAGCATCTCGGTCACCATGGTAAGTGCACATTTACGCTCGATGAGCTGCACCGCTTCACGAAAGTTATCCCAATCACAGGGAAGATCGGGGCGATTTTTGACATACAGGCGCGCGACCCGCACGGGAATCCAAATGGACCGCTCAAAACCGCCCTCAAGCTCACAATCGATATGTGCGCAAGGCTTTTTGGACGCATACCCGCTCGAGAACGAGGAGGCCGCCTTCTTATCGGGAAGGACAACCGTGGCCTCGGTCACCGTATACGACATGAGCGTAACCGCTACTCGTCGTCATCATCGAGCATGGCGGAACCATCGATGGCGTAAAGCTCGTCAAACTCCTCAGGCGCAGGCTGATCGGTCAGCTCGACCTCGGACGGAGCATCGTCATCAAACTCAAGCCCGCAGGCAAGGCGGACCTTATGCTCAATCTCGTCGGCGCAATCGGGGTGTTCGCGCAGGAACGCCTTGGCGGCCTCGCGACCGTTGCCGAGCTTGTCCTCGCCATAGGCAAACCAGGAGCCCATCTTCTTGCAAATGCCGCACTCGACAGCCATGTCCAGAATCGAGCCCTCCTTAGAGATGCCCGTACCGTACATGATGTCGAACTCAGCAGAACGGAACGGAGCTGCCACCTTGTTCTTAACGACCTTGGCGCGCACGCGGTTACCGATAACCTCATCCTTAAGCTTAATGCTGTCGATGCGGCGAATGTCGATACGCACCGAAGAGAAGAACTTAAGGGCGCGGCCGCCCGTCGTGGTCTCAGGGTTGCCGAACATGACGCCGATCTTCTCTCGCAGCTGGTTAATGAAGATGCATGTCGTGTTGGACTTGGACAGCGAGCCGGCGAGCTTGCGGAGCGCCTGACTCATCAGACGAGCTTGCAATCCGACCGTGGTATCGCCGATCTCTCCCTCGATCTCGGCACGCGGGGTCAGCGCGGCGACGGAGTCGACGACGATGGCATCGATGGCGCCGGAACGCACGAGCATGTCAACAATCTCGAGCGCCTGCTCACCCGTATCAGGCTGGGAAATCAGTACCTCGTCGATATCCACGCCAATGCGCGCGGCATACGTGGGATCGAGCGCGTGCTCGGCATCGATAAATGCCACCACGCCACCCATTGCCTGGGCTTCGGCCAGGATCTCGAGCGAAAGCGTCGTCTTACCGGAGGACTCAGGACCGTAAATCTCGACGATACGGCCGCGCGGCACACCGCCGATACCCAGAGCGGCATCGAGTGCCAGAGCGCCCGTGGGGATGGCCTCAACCTCAAGCTCGGGGCCGCCGTCACCATACCTCATGATGGAGCCTTGACCGAACTTCTTCTCGATCTCGGCCTTGGTGGTGGCGATCATCTCATCGCGCTCTTTACCCGTCGTGCGAGCATGAACGGTACGTACGGGACCTGAATTCTTGGCCATGAATAGCCCTCCTCTTAACAACCTGCATCGATAATAAACGAACGGCTGTTCGTGGTCAACCGTTCAGGCCAATCATATGCAGGCAGTCTTTCCAAAACCCAACCAAACGCCGACCAAACACTGACCAAATGCTTGACCACAAAGGGGCAAATAAGAACAAGAAAGGCAAAAATACACCTATGACCAGCGCAAACGCTAAATTCGTCAGGGGTCCCTATCTCCACAATTAAGGGGCCCGAAGGCCCCTTAAAACACGTCTATTCCATAGAGTTGAGCACAAGGGCAATGCGTCCCAATGCCTCCGCGACCGCATGGGCACGAACACACGAACGGTCGCCCTCATAGTGGCAGCGCACAGAGTCCACGACCGGCACTTCCCCATCAGCCGCGCGATACGCCCAGCCAATATAGAAAGTGCCAGCCGGATCGTCCTCAGTGCCGCCGCCGGGGCCGGCATAACCCGTTGCGCTCACTGCAATATCGCTCTGGTACAGCTCCAGCGAACCCGCCGCCATCTCGCGCGCGGTCTGATGCGACACCGCGGTATAGCGGTCGAGCGTCTCCTGATCAACACCCAAAACGCGATGCTTGATCTCATCGCAGTAGGTCACCGCACCGCCACGCAGCACCGCCGAGGCGCCCGGGATATCGGCAATCGTCGAGGCGATCATACCTGCTGTCAGCGACTCAGCCGTCGAAACCGTCACGCCCCGAGCGCTCGCGCGCTCGACAATATGACGCGCCAGCTCCTCGTTATGTGCGGAGATCTGCTCAAAAGAGTCCGTCATACCCACCAGAACCTAGACCGAAAAGACGATCTTGCGGCAGTTCCAGAAGTACTGGGCGCCCGAGATAACGGTCAGGACAACGGCAACGGCGTACAGGAAGCGCGACACCGAGTAGATGCCGAGCGTCAGCGCCAGCGGGCCAAGGTGCAAGCCGGCCATAGCAAAGACGCACAGGTAACCGCAGATGGAGACCATCGTGGTCGCCGTCTTGTACTTGCCAAGCTTATCGGCGGCAACGACCACGCCGGCGGCACTCGCGACCATGCGAAGGGCGCTCACCAGAAGCTCACGGAACAGGATAATGAACACGGACCACACGGTCACAGCGCCAAAATCCAAGAACAGCAGCAGAGCCGAGAACACCAGCAGCTTATCGGCAATGGGGTCCAAGAATTTACCGAAGTCGGTAATCTCATTGCGCGAACGCGCCAGATAACCGTCGACCTTATCGGTGCACGACAGGATCACATACAGAATGAAGGCAGCGGCGGCGAGCGGGCCGTCGAAGGTGCTCCAATCTGTACCGGCAACACTCGTGTGAGAAAGCGCCGACACGATCATGAACACCGGGATAAAGACGATGCGAACGCACGTCACGATGTTGGCGGGCGTCCAAACACTCGTCAGTTCCTTATTGCTCTCGTTTGCCACGATGCTCTCCTACTCCACAACATGGCCGATAAGCTCATAGCAGAAGCTATCGGTAAACTCGACCGTCAGAATATCGCCCACGGACGCCTCACTGGCGTCCAAGTGCACCGCGCCATCCGAATCGGGCGCCTGGAACCAAGCATGGCCGATCAGCTCGGCGCCGTCCTCGGTCTCCTCGATGCCGTCGACAATCACCTGGGCGCGCTCGCCCACATGTGCGGCGGTGGCGGCAAAACCGAGCGACTCGGCCAGGTCCATGGCCTCCTGGGCGCGCTCGAGCTTGACCTCCTCATCGACCTGACCCTCCATCTTAGCGGCCAGGCTGCCCTCCTCCTGCGAGTAGGCAAAGACACTCGTGTAGTCAAAGCCGACGGTGTCCATAAAGTCGATAAGGTCGCGGAACTCGTCGTCGGTCTCGGTCGGGAAGCCGACCATGGCCGTGGAACGGATCACGATGCCGGGGATACGCTCACGCAGATCGCGGAACAGGTCCTCGAGCTCCTGGCGCGAACCAGAACGGCGCATAGCCTTGAGGATGCGCGCGTCGCAGTGCTGCACGGGGATATCGATATAGGGCAGCACCTCGGGCATATCGCGAATCGTATCGATAAGCTCGTCGGTCATGCCCTCGGGCTGCAGATAGAGCACGCGGACCCAGACGTTGTGCGGGCGCACGGCCTCGGCGACGGCATGCAGCAGCTGCGCCAGATTGCGCGGCGAGCCATCGGTGGCGTCTTCGTCGGCAAAGTCGGTGCCCCAAATACCCGTGTCCTGGCCGATCAGCACGATCTCGCGCACACCGCCGGCAACCAGGTCGCGTACCTCGGAGATAATGCTCTCGGCATTGCGCGAGTGATAACGACCGCGGATATACGGGATCATGCAGAAGCTGCAGAAGCGGTTGCAGCCATCGGAAATCTTGACGTAAGCAACGGCGCCCTCGACAGTGCGCTTGACTTGCGGAATATAGGCAGCGATCTCACGCTCGACACCCAGCACGCCATCGATGACCGCCACGACGCCGTCCTCCTCGTCGGCCTTCACAAAGGCAGCGACCTCGGGCAGCTCGTCAGGCAGGTCGTCGCCATAGCGCGACGGCACACAGCCGCACATGACGATGGGACAAGAACGAACGCCGTCCTGAACCTCGTTGGCGAGCTCGAGCGTGGTCTCGATGCTCTCGGACGTTGCGGAGGCGAGGAACGAGCATGTATTGACGATGGCGATATCGGCATCCTGTGGGTCGAATGCCTCCTCGTAGCCCGCGGCGGTCAAAAGAGAACGCATGCGGTCGGTGTCAACCTCGTTCTTAGCGCACCCGAGGGTGATGTAGAGCACGGAGCCCAACGGTGTATCCATGTTGGAGAGCAGTCCTTTCGAATGATATTAGCGGTAGTTGGTGAACTGCAGCGGCTGGCCGTAGTCCTGGTCGCGCAGGAACTGGATCACGGTCTGCAACGCGTCCTTCGAAGCAGAGGAAACACGCAGCTTATCGGCCTCGATAGTCACCTTGACCTTGAGCTTTTGGTCCTTGATGTCCTTGTTGATCTTCTTGGCGGTCGCCTGGTCGATACCCTCGACGATATGGCCGAGCACGCGCACGGTGCCGCCCGATGCCGCCTGCGGAGCATCCCACGAGACAGCCTTGAGGTCGATGCCGCGCTTGATGAGCTTGGAGCTCAGCACGTCGATAATCTGCTTGGAGACAAAGTCGGCCGGGGCGTTGATCGTAAAGAGCTTGTCGCCCTTCGAAAGCTCGATCGTGGCGCCGGAATCCTTCAGGTCATAGCGCTGGGAAATCTCGCGCGTGGTTTGCTGGAAGGCGTTGTCGACCTCTTGCATGTTGACCTCGGACACGACGTCGAAGCTGGAATCTTTAGCCATGATGTTTCCTTTCGCGTACGAGCGACTTAGTAGCTATCGTACGAATAGTCGGTAGAATCGGTGGACGTCTGGCCGTCAGTTGCGGTATCGGCGCCATCCGTGGACTGGGCATCGGTACCATCGGTGGTGTCGGTACCATCAGAACTTTCACCATTCTCGGAACCAGTCGTCTCCTTCTTGGGAACGGTGATCGTCACACGCGCCACGCCCGAGGTCTTGGTATCGTAACGGACCTTTTCGCCGTTCTTGGTAACGGTGACATCGGAAGGCTTGGACGTGGTGATCTCGATCGAGGACTCAGGCGTGTACTCCTGCTCAAAGGGGCCAGTCGCCTGGGCGCCATAGACCGACTTGCCATCGACCTTGACCTCAATCCAGGCGGTCTTTCCCTTGGCAACGGAGACCTTGACCTTCGTTACCTCGTTTTCTTCCTTTTTAGCCGTCGTCTTGGTGGCGTCCGAATCGGTCGACTCATCCGTCGCCTCATCGGTGTCCTCATCCTCGTCGACGATTTCGGTCTTCTTAGAAGACTTCTTGGTCGTCGTCTTGGTAGCAGTGGGCGTCTCGGGCGTGGTCTCGGGCGTCGAAGATGCGCAGCCGCGCAGAAGTACCACGATGAGCACGATCAGCAGCAACGCCACGGCACCGATACCGGCGTAGACGATACGCGGATCGAGCCCGTTGTTTTGAGGAGCACGGGAACCGCCGCGTCCACGACTGGAACTGCTGCGGCCGCCTCCCTGAGGCATACGGCCACGATGGCTATCGGAACGGCCGCGATAGCCACCCTGGCCCTGAAGGCTGCGCTGACCCGATCGGGGCGCAAGTTCACCGCGGCCTTGATAGCCACGCTGGCCCGCACGCGGAGCCGAAGAGCGCTGGCCATACGGCTGTGATTGAGAGCGAAGACGCGGCGTCACCTGCGTGGTATCGGCGTCCGCATAGCCGCCGCGAGCACGACCGGCAGAGATACCACGGTGACCGCGATCGGAATAGCCGCCGTCGCCGTAGCCGGCACGAGGGTCACGCGCCACGCCGCGGGCAGCGGGAAGTGCACGGTCCTCGGGCATCGGCGTACTGCGGAACCGGTCACGCTGCGAGCGAATCTCCTCGCCCGAACCCGTCTCGGTAATATAACCGGCCTGCTGAGGACGCTGTCCATAGCGAGTCGAACGACCGCCCTGAACCATCAGGAAGCGCCCGTTATCGACAGAGGAACGCGAATTGACGTAGCCGGCGGCGTCCTGGAAACGACCGCCCTGCTGCGACGTCTCGCGTTCGTATGCCATCAGTTCGTCAAAGTAGGCATTGACGACCTCGCGCGGATTGAGGCCCAAAAAACGAGCATAGCTCGAAATCATGCCCTGCGCATAGCCGCGCGGCGGCATCGAAGCAAAGTTACCGGTCTCGAAAAACTCGATGATCTGCGGCCTGATTTTGATGGTGTTGGCGACCTGCTGAATGGAAAGGCCCATTCGGCGACGCTGCTCGAGCAGCATGTCACCAAAGCGTGCAGCCATCAGAATCCTCCAAACTCACGATCTTCACGTGCCATCTCGGCGTCGACAGATTCCAGCGCGGCAAGCCCTTCCTCGTCCAACAGGACCTCGCGCGGCTTGGAACCGTCGGGCGGGCCGACGACACCCTTTTCTTCCAGCATGTCCATAATACGCCCGGCACGCGCATAGCCAACCTTCAGGCGGCGTTGCAGGCCAGATGTGGAGCCCAGCTGCGATTCCACCACAATATGGGCGGCTTCCCAAATGAGCGGATCATCGTCTTGCGGCTCGGCGACTCCGGTGCGGACAATGCCGCCACCAGCCATGGACATGGAAGCGGGCGCCACGGCGGACAGAATCTCCTCGTGGTAGTCGGGCTCGCTCTGCGACTTGACGAACTCGACAATCTCGTTGATTTCGTCGTCCGAGACAAAGCAGCCCTGGATACGGCGGGGCTTGCCCCAGTCGACCTTGGAGAACAGCATGTCGCCCAAACCGGTGAGCTTCTCGGCACCCATCTGGTCGATGATGACGCGCGAGTCGATGCCCGTGGCGACGTTAAAGGCGATGCGGTTGGTGATGTTGGCCTTGATAAGGCCCGTCACCACGTTGGAGCTGGGGCGCTGCGTGGCAACGATAAGGTGAATACCGGCGGCACGGCCCAGCTGTGCAATACGCACGATCGAGGCCTCGACATCCTTACCGGCGACCATCATCAGGTCAGAGAGCTCGTCAATGATAATGACCAGGTAGGGCATCTTTTGCGGCGGGTTGTCGTAATGCTCAAACTCGCCAGCAGCCTGCTTTTCGTTGTAGGTCGAGATCTTACGCACGTTGAGACGCTCGAAGACCTTCAGGCGACGCTCCATCTCGGACACAGCCCATTGCAGAGCGCTCGCGGCCTGCTTAGGCTCGGTCACCACGGGCACATAGAGATGCGGAAGACCGTTATAGCCCGCAAGCTCGACGCGCTTGGGGTCGACCATAATCAGGCGAACGTCCTCGGGAAGGGCGCGCATGAGCAAGGTCGTGATGATGGAGTTGATCATCACCGACTTACCAGAACCGGTCGTACCGGCAATCAACAGGTGAGGCATCTTGGCGAGGTCGGCGACAACCGGCGTGCCCTCGGCGTCGCGGCCGATGGCGAGCTCGAGCGGACCGCCCTTCACATAGGGCAGCACGTCGCCCAGATTGACGTTCTGGCGCTTGCGGTTGGGAATCTCGATGCCCACGAGCGAGGTGCCGGGGATCGGGGCAAAGATACGCACCGACTGGGCAGCGAGCGAAAGCGCGATATCGTCCTCGAGGCTCGAGATTTTGCTCACACGCTCGCCCTCACCGGGCTGCAGCTTAAAGGTCGTCACCGTGGGGCCGGCGATCCAGCCGACCACGCGGGCACTGCGGCCAAACTCAAGCAAGGTGGATTGCAGTGACTCAGCGGTCTGCTCCAGCTCCTTGTCCGAAGACGCGGCGGAAGCCGACTGCGGGTTGGCATGCAGGATTTCGAGCGGCGGAAGCTTGAGGCCGTCCTCCTCTTCGCCCTCGTTATCTGCGGCGCCGTCGTCCACTCCCCCATCACGAGCCGCAGCCGATTCGATAGCACTCGTGGCAGGCGCATCGGCAACCTTGGGATGCTTTAAGAAGTCGGGAATCTGAGGTGCGGCCGAAACAGGGTTCACGGCAAACGGCGGCTCGGACTCGTCAACCTTGTCCGGATCGTCCTCCATCGAAAGCTGTCCAGTGACCTGCCCGCGCTTGGCGTGGCGACGCGGCAGCAAGGTTGTCTTGGCGGTCTCGAGCGGAGCCTCGTCGTCCTCGTCGTCACCCTCGGTGAGCTCAATCTCGCTATCGGACCAAGACGGGTCGGGCTCGCTTGTGTTGAGCTTGGGCGCAGCCTTGCCCTTCTTGGCATGGCGGCGCGGCAGCAGCGTGGTCTTGGCGCGCTCGGCTTCAACCGACTCGGATACGTCGACAAATGGGTCATCGTCCTCGTCGTCATCCAAAACCGGGTCGACATCGCCACCCATGACCGTGGTCACCGCGGCGTCAGTCCCCTTCTGGCGCAGAATGCTCAGGTGCGGACGAGCGACGCCGGGAACAGACAGGGCCTCTTCATCGCCCCACGGGCTCGCATTGACATCGGCACGTCGACGCTCGGCAAAATCGGCAGCGCGATCGCGTGCGGAGCGCAAAACGCCACCCACCGAAAAGCCGATAATGACCAAACCAACGACGACAAGCCCCAGCAAGACAACCATGGCGATAGGTTTACCCAGGGCGTTTTGCAAGGCACTTGCGATAAAGGCGCCAATGTAGCCGCCCGACACGGAAAGGTTCTGCGGCGTAAACATAAGGTCGCACGAATCGCTCGTGCCCGGCACCATCAGCGAAAGAATGGAGACGACGGCGATAAAGACCAAGGCGCCGCCCGCAACAGAGCGCACGTTGAGCGGCGAGTCCTCACCCAAAAAGAGCGTGGCGGCAAACAGCAAGATGACGATCGGCAGCACGTAGGCGCCCAGACCAAAGCCCAGGTGGTAGAAACCGGCAACCGCAGCCGTCACGGGCGCTGTTGCCGGAGAGATCACGGCAATGAAGGACGCGATCGCCAAAACGGCGATGACCACACCGGCGATATCGCGATTGGCCGAAGGCTCGACCAAGGGCTCAAAATCGTCGAAGTCTGCCTCATGGCCCTTATTGGCACGAAGATGGGAACCGGCACCCTTAGCAGATGCCGGTTGGTTGTTGGCCTTATTGCCTTTGGCGTTTTGTGCAGATCCGCGCGCCAAACTAAACCTCCATGACGACCGGGATGATCATCGGGCGAGTGCGCGTACGGCTCCAGATAAAGTTGGAGAGCGAGTCGCGCACGGCCTTGCGAATGGCGTCGGAACCGCTGCTGGTAAAGCTGAACTTGCCCTTCTCGATCGTCTTCATGATGGACGCGGAGGCATCCTCGGAGAACTGGTCGTCGATGGCAAACGAAACGCCGCGGCCCGAGAACTCGATGGCCTCGATCTTCTTGTGCTTGAGCGAGACGATGGCGACAGCCGTAACCATACCGTCGTTGGCGAGCTTCTGGCGATCGCGCAGGACGATGGGGTCGGTATCGCCGATGCGCAGACCGTCGACGTAGACGACGCCGGACTCGACGGGCGTGCCGCGCTTGACGATACCACCGCGCATCTCGAGCGTGTCGCCGTTATCGAGGATAAAGATATGATCGTCCTTGATGCCCATCTTGCGGGCCAGCTGGGCATGGGCGCGAAGATGCACGGCCTCACCGTGAACCGGCATAAAGTACGTGGGCTTGGCCATGGCCATCAGGAGCTTGAGCTCCTCCTGGCTACCGTGACCCGAGACGTGGACGAGAGCGCGGTTCTTATCCCACACGTCGCAGCCGAGCTTGGCCAGGCTGTTGACGACCTGCTGGACGGCCTTCTCGTTGCCAGGAACGGGAGTTGCCGAGAGGATAACGGTATCGCCCTCGTGAATGGAGAGCGTCTTGTGCTCGCCATTGGCCATGCGGGACAGAGCCGACAGCGGCTCGCCCTGCGAACCAGTGCACATGACGACGATCTTGTCGTCAGGCAGGTTATCGATATCGAAGGCATCGATGATATCGGCATCATCGATGTTGAGGTAGCCCAGCTCGCGTGCCACGCGGGTGTTGGTGAGCATGGAACGACCGGTCACGACGACCTTACGGCCGCACTTGCGGGCGGCGTCGCAGATCTGCTGCAGACGATGGATGTGGCTCGAGAATGACGCAACGAACACGCGGCCCGGAGCATTCTTGATGGCATGCAGCAGATTGGGGCCAACCTCGGCCTCGGACTTGGTAAAGCCGGGGACCGTAGCGTTGGTGGAGTCGGACAGAAGCAGGTCGATGCCCTGCTTGGCAAAGCGGCTGATAGCGGCATAGTCGGGAGTGACGCCGTCGATGGGCGTCTGGTCGAGCTTAAAGTCGCCGGTGTGCATAACGGTGCCTTGATTGGTGCGGATGAACACGCCCAGAGCGCCGGGGATGGAGTGCGTCATCGAGAAGAAGTCGAGCGAGATGCCGCCGAGGTTGACATGGCTGCCGTCCTTGACCTCGCGGAACTTGGGTGCGCGGATGCGGAACTCAGAAAGCTTGCCCTCGATAAAGCCAAGCGTCAGCTTGCTCGAGAAGATGGGCACCTTATTGTTGAGGTCCTGCAGCAGATACGGAAGCGAACCGGTGTGGTCCTCGTGGCCGTGGGTGACGATGATGCCGCGGAGCTTCTCCTCGTTCTCAAGAACATAGGTGTAGTCGGGAAGCACCAGGTCGATACCGGGCTGGGAGTCATCCGGGAACATGAGGCCAGCGTCGACGAGCACCATGTCGTCGCCGCACTCGAAGACCGTCATGTTCTTGCCGATGCTGTCAAGGCCGCCAAGCGGGATGATCTTCAAGGGAGATGATTTTTTAGCTGCCATAGGTTAGTGTGGTTTCCTTTCTTCGAAACGGGTCTGGAACAACCGACGGGGCGCTTCTGGCAAACCGACCGCCGGGAACGTACAAACATGCATCGCAGAGTCGATGCAATAACCACAGTATGATACCCATTTGCCCACCAACAGACCACCCATGCATCAAAGCCCCATCCAAACCGGTCTATCCCGCCGGTTTCCCGTGGGGCGGGCACTGATGAAGTTTCCTGCTCTACAGTCCTGCTCACGACGGAGGCCACATTAAGTGGCCTCCTGTTCGTGCGGAACTCGCGATAAACTTCATCA
>NZ_QSPG01000004.1:36128-36335 GCF_003436395.1 Collinsella sp. TM06-3
GAACTCGCGATAAACTTCATCAGTGCCCGCCCCACGGGAAACCTGCCAAAAAGGGACAGGTTTATTTTGGTCGGTTTTATCTGGGAAGATGCTGCTGCGGCTATCTACAGATCTGAAATCTGACTACTGAATAGACTGTCTAACTAAATAGCGAGCGGCACTAACCAGTCCTTTTGCTTGCGCCCGGGAGGGCCGCATATGAAGTTT
>NZ_QSPG01000004.1:36357-68138 GCF_003436395.1 Collinsella sp. TM06-3
CCGCATATGAAGTTTATCGCGAGTTCCGCACGCAAAGGAAAGCACTTAATGTGCTTTCCGTCTTGCGCAGGACTGTAGAGCAGGAAACTTCATATGCGGCCCTCCCGGGCGCAAGCAAAAGGGCGACCCCTGTCCGGAGTCGCCCTTGCGGTGCTGGTTATGTACGGCTGTTACTCGGCGTCGTGGTGGCGGCGGGGCTTGCGGCCTCCGTTGTCGCCGGGACGGCGCGGACGGTCGCTGCGCTCGGAGCGCTCGCGACGCGGACGCTCACGACGCTGGAAGTGCTCGCCGTCGCCCTCGGAGGCACCCTCGGCGCGAGCCGGGGCCTCAGGCTTGTCAAGACGATCGAGCGAGATCTTGCCACGGTCGTCGACCTCGATGACGACGACCTTGACCTCGTCGCCCACGTTGAGGACGTCCTCGACCTTCTCCACGCGGCCCTTGGCGACGCGGGAGATGTGGAGCAGGCCGTCCTTACCGGGCAGAAGGTTCACGAAGGCACCGAAGGGCTGGATGGAGACAACGCGACCGGTGTACTCCTCGCCCGGCTCGGGAACCTTGATGATGAGCTTGATGCGCTCGACAGCCTGGTCGACGGACTCGCCGGTGCCGCCGACAAAGACGGTGCCGTCCTCCTGGATGTCGACCGAGGCACCGGTCTCGTCCTGGATGCCGCGGATGACCTTACCACCAGAACCGATAACGTCGCGGATCTTGTCGGTCGGAACCTGGATGGAGACGATGCGCGGAGCGGTGCTGCGCGTGGTGTGGCGCGGCTCGGGGATCACATCGAGCATCTTCTGCAGGATGAAGGCGCGACCCTCCTTGGCCTGCTGCAGGGCGCGGGCCAAGATGTCGAAGGTAAGACCGGTGGCCTTGTTGTCCATCTGCAGGGCGGTGATGCCCTCGGTGGTGCCGGTGACCTTAAAGTCCATGTCGCCCAGGAAGTCCTCGAGACCCTGGATATCGGACAGGACCACGGTCTTACCCTCCTCCTGGATCAGGCCCATGGCGATACCGGAGACCGGGCGCTTAATAGGCACGCCGCCGTCCATAAGGGCGAGCGTGGAGCCGCAGGTCGAAGCCATCGAAGAGGAGCCGTTGGACTCCATGACCTCGGAGACCACGCGAATAGCGTAGGGGAACTCGTTCTCGTCGGGGAGCACCGGGAGCAGGGCGCGCTCGGCCAGGTTGCCGTGGCCGATCTCGCGGCGCTTGGGGCTGCCCATGCGGCCAGTCTCGCCGGTGCAGAACGGCGGGAAGTTGTAGTGGTGCATATAGCGCTTGCCCTCGGTGGGCTCGATGGTATCCAGACGCTGACCCTCGTTGAGCATACCGAGCGACAGGACGGAAAGCACCTGGGTCTGGCCACGCTGGAACAGACCGGAGCCGTGAACGAGCGGCAGGTAGTTATCCTTCACCATGATGGGGCGAATCTCATCGGCGGCACGGCCGTCGACGCGCTCGCCGGTCTCGACGACCATGGTGCGCATAGCCTTCTTCTCGAGCTTCTTGAGCGCCACGGGGATCTCGCGCTCCCAAGCGGCCTGCTCCTCCTCGGTGAACTCGGCACGGATGGACTCCTTCAGAGCCTCGACCTTACCGATACGGGAGAGCTTGTCGGCATCGCGAAGGGCGGCGGCCATCTCGTCGTAGTGGGCGAAGATGCGCTCCTGGACCTCCTCGACGGGCTGGTCGAGCGGGTACTCCTTCTTGACGATGGCGCCATTGACCTGCTCCCACTCGGCAACGAACTCGTCCTGGGCCTGGCAGAAGGCGGCAAGGGCCTCCTGGCCAAACTTCATGGCGGCGAGCATGTCGTCCTCGGAGATCTCCTCGGCGCCGGCCTCGACCATCGAGATGAAGTCGGCAGAGCCGCCCAGCTCCAGGTCCAGGTCGGAGTTCTCGCGCTCCTCGTAGGTGGGGTTGACGATAAACTCGCCGGTCTCCACGTTACGGCCGATGCGCACGCAGGCAAGCGGGCCCTCGAAGGGCACGCCGCCGAGCGTCATGGCCAGGGAGGCACCCATGACGTTGATGACGTCAAAGGGGTTGACCTGGTCGGCGACGAGCGAGGTAGCGACGATGTGTACCTCGTTGCGGAAGCCGTCCGGGAAGCTCGGGCGAATCGGACGGTCGATCATGCGCGCGGTGAGCGTGGCCTTCTCACTGGGACGGCCCTCACGCTTGAGGTAGCCACCCGGGATGCGGCCGGCGGCGTACATCTTCTCGTTGAAGTCGACGGTCAGCGGGAAGAAGTCGTAGTTCTTGCGCTCCTTGGAGACGACCACGGTGTCGAGCATCGTGGTGTCGCCCTGCTTGACCAGGCAGGCGCCGGTGGCCTGCTTGGCAAGCTCGCCCGACTCAAAGGTGTAGGTCTTGCCGTACAGCTCAAAGGTCTTGGATACGAGTGTCATTGTTCTCCTTTACCCCGCAGGCCCCTTGCCTGCAGGCTCCTCATGTGACGCGGGCCCCCTGCCCCCGCCACGCTTCAGAGCGTGATTGTTCACGCCCTTACACAAAAAGAGCGCCCCGCTGCGCAGGACGCTCCTTGCATGTACAAATCCTACTGGATGTTGTCGCGGATGCCCAGAGCCTTGATGAGCTCACGGTACTCGACGATGTCGTTCTTCTTGATGTAGGAGAGAAGACGACGACGACGGCCGACGAGCATGAGCAGGCCACGACGGGTGTGGAAGTCCTTCTGGTGGGACTTCATGTGCTCGGTCAGCTCCTTGATGCGCTCGGACAGGATGGCGACCTGAACCTTGGGGTTGCCGGTGTCGACCGGGGTGTTACCGAACTGGGCAGTCAGCTCAGCCTTGCGCTCTTTGGAAACAGTCATTGTTTCACCTTTCGTTTCTTGTCGCCCGCGGGCGACACTATTCGCCTCGGACTGGGAAGCCGTCGGTGGAGCGAGCATCCAAGGTCGAGGTACCAACAGGTCGGTATGTTACCACAAGCAGACCGCCCATGCGCATCATCACCGACCCAACATGAATTCCATCGCACGGAGGCGCTGGTCGGTGTGCATCGCAGCCCACACATGCGAAAGCCCGAGCAAGAACGCCGCCGTATGCGGGTCGATTCGCTCGACCATGAGTGCATCGAAGGTCATGGACATGAGGGCGCGCAGCCACGCGACCTCACCGGTCGAAACCAGCTCGGCACCCGGAACGCTCGACGCGCACGAACCGCACATGAGCCCGCCCGCCTGGGGCGAAAAGTACGACAGCATGGGGTCTCCGCACAGCACGCAGGCCGAAAAATCGGGTCGATAGCCCACGTGCGACAGAAGTTTAAAGACAAAGGCCGCCACGAGCAGGTCCATATGTGCCGAGTCGAGCCCGCAGCCGACAAGCGTGAGCGCCCGCTGCGTGATGGCAAAGGTAAACGGGTCCTCGGCGTCCTCGAATGAGCACACGCGCGCGACCTCGGCAATCGCGCTTGCGGCGCAGGTCGTCTCGTAATCGGGCGCGGCGCCAACCGGCGCTTCCAAAAGCTCGGCCTGAGAAACAACGTCGAGCGAGCGTCCATGTGCGAGCAGCATATCGACGGTACAGAATAATTCGCAGCGCGCCGCCAAGCGCCCACCGGGTTTGCGGGCCCCCTTTGCCACGGCACGAACCTGGCGACCCCGCTCGTCAAGCATCGTCAGAATCAGATCGGTCTCTTTGAGCTTGGTCTTGTCGAGCACGAGCACCTTCGTGCGATATGTCCGGGAGCCTGCCATGCGCGCTGCGCGTCCTTAGTCCTCGGCGTTGTAGCCAAAACGGCGAATCTGAGCCTCGTCGTCGCGCCAACCGGCCTTGACCTTCACGTCCAACTCCAAAAAGACCTGCGTGCCAAAGATGCGCTCAAGATCGCGACGGGCGTCGATACCGATATGCTTGATCATCTCGCCGCCCTTGCCGATGATGATGCCCTTTTGGCCCTCACGCTCGACATAAATGGTGGCGTGCACACGCAGCACCTTCTTGGTCTGCTCGAGCGCATCGCAAATAACGCCAACGGAGTGCGGAATCTCATCACGGGTGCGGCGCAAGACCTTTTCGCGCACAAACTCGGCAACGAGCGTCTCGTCGGAAGCGTCGGTACCCATGTCCTCGGGGAACCAACGCGGACCCTCGGGCAAAAAGTGCGCAACGGTCTCGATGAAGGCATCGACGTTAAAGTTCTTGACCGACGACGTCACGATCTCGTCGTCATATTCCATAAGCTCGTGGGCGGCCTTAAGCTGCTCCATGACCTGTGCGGGGTCGGCTTCATCGGCCTTGGTGAGCACCAGGACCTTCTTGGAACGGGCATTCTTGACACGCTCGGCAACCCAGGCGTCTCCCCTGCCGATCGGTTTGGTGGCATCAATCAAAAACGCGACAACATCGACATCGTTCAGCTCGAACAGCGCGCTCTTGTTCAGCTCGGACCCTAGACCGTCCTTGGGCTTGTGGATACCCGGGGTATCGACAAAGACCAGCTGGTAGCCGGGGCGGTTGACGACGGCGCGCATGCGGCGGCGGGTCGTCTGGGCCACCGGCGAGGTGATGGCGACCTTTTTGCCATAGCAGGCGTTGAGCAGCGTTGACTTACCGGCGTTGGGGCGGCCGACCAAGGCCACGAAGCCACTGCGGAAACCGGGCTCAACGTCGCCAAAGCCCGCGAGGCTGTCGTCCTCATCGCACAGGGCGTCGAGCTCCTCGTCGCTCATGCCCTCAAACGGGTCGAACTCCTCGACTTCCTCATAGGCCTCGGTCGCCTTAGCATCCGGGGACTCGTCGTCCAAAATCTCATCGGTAGACTGCATATTGTCGGACATGGGAATCCCTTTCTAAATAAAGCCGAGCGCGTGGGCAAATACCAGCACGCCCACAATCGCGGCGGTGATGGAAAGAACGTATACAGAGGCGGCGGCGATGTCCTTCGCACGCTTGGCCAGCGGATGGAGCTCCTGGGTCGCTAGGTCGACGATAGCCTCCATAGCGGTGTTGCACAGCTCGCCGTGAATCACCAGGCCACAACAGATGATAATCGTGGCCCACTCGGCAATGTCGAGCCCCACGATGCAGCCGGCAATGACGGTGCACACGCCCGCCACGAGCATGACCTTAATGTTGCGCTCGGTCTTGACGGCGGTGACGAAGCCCTCCATGGCGTAAGAAAACGACTTTAAAAAGGACGGATGGTCCTTGTTCGATCCGGGAATCATAGACGGCTCCTAGTCGTGGGCATGGTTGGTGATGGGGCCGACGTGGACTAGCTTGGGGTCCTCGCCGCGCTCGAGCGCCAGATCGCGCAGGATGGCGTCCTCGCGGGCCTCCATGACCTCGGCCTCGTCGTCCTCGATGTGGTCATAGCCCAGCAGGTGCAGCATTCCGTGTACGAGCATCAGACGGCACTCATCAGCGGGACTATTGCCAAAACCGGGGGCCTGACGGGCAATAACCTGCGGGGCCAAGATAATATCGCCGAGCTCGAGCGTCTCATCGGCGGGAATGTCATCGTCAAAGGCCGAATCGCACTCAAACGAGAGCACATCGGTGGTGCGGTCGATACCGCGCCACTCGTGGTTGAGCTCGTGCATCTCGTCCTCGTCGACATACGAAAGGGAAATCTCAACTTCACGCTCAACGCCCTTGGCGGCAAGCACGACCTCGCAGATGTGCTCCACCTCTTGCGCGTCGAGCAGCGTATCGAGCTCGGCATCGTTGCTGATCAATACACTCAACGGGACTCCTTTCGGTCGCGCGAACGCTGCTCACGCACGTCATCATAAGCATCATATGCCTCGACGATACGACCCACCAGGGCATGACGCACCACGTCGGCACGCTCGAGGTGAGAAAATGCCACATCGTCGACACGGCCCAAAATCTTCTCGACATCCGCCAAGCCGCCACGACGACCCACCAGGTCGCGCTGACTCAAGTCGCCGGTAATCACGAACTTGGAGTTGAAGCCCAGGCGCGTCAGGAACATCTTCATCTGCTCGGGTGTCGTGTTTTGTGCCTCATCGAGCACCACGAACGCATCGCTCAGCGTACGGCCGCGCATGTAGGCGAGCGGGGCGATCTCGATCACGCCACGTTCCATAAGCTCATCGGTGCGCTCGCGATCCATCATGTCAAAAAGGGCGTCGTAGAGCGGGCGCATGTACGGATCGATCTTTTCCTCGAGGGTACCGGGCAAAAAGCCCAGGTTCTCCCCCGCCTCGACAACCGGGCGCGTCAAGATTAGGCGACCCACCTCGTGACGCTTGAGCGCGGCAACGGCGAGCGCCATGGCCAGATAGGTCTTACCGGTACCGGCGGGACCCAGGCCAAACGTGATGGTATGCGAGCGGATGGCGTCAACATAGCGTTTTTGGCCGAGCGTCTTGGGACGAATAACGCGGCCGCGATACGACAGCAGCACGTCATCGCGCAGCGACGAGGCATCATGCTCTCCATCGCGCAGGACAGCCAAGCAACGCGAGACATCGTCGGCAGACAGCGTGCGTCCGGCAGCCGCCTCGCGAAAAGCATGCTCAAAAAAGCGCACCACGAGCTCGACCTCATCCGGGTCACCGCTCACGGCGATACTGTCGCCACGGGCGACCACGTGGGCGCGAACCAAGCTCTCGAGCGCACGAAGGACGCCGTCGCCGGCGCCCAAAACGCGCGAGGGATCAATCCCCTCGGGAACGGTAAGTCTAATCTTCGAGGCTTCCATGAACCTCCCTGCGCGCATGGACCAAGCCGGAATCATCGACTTCGATGATAGCAACATCGAGCAGGCACGGGGCTGTAAGTCCACAGGTATCGTCAAGACGGGCATGATGGAACGAGCCGAGCGTCAGGTTGTCACCATACTCGAGCACGGCGCGCTCAACGGTTCCCACGCGACGACGAGCATCGGCGATGGCGAGTTCCTGCGCCGCGGCCCGCATACGGCGGCTGCGCTCAGCCATAACCTCTGGCGGTACCTGGTCGGGCATATCGGCGGCAAGTGTGCCGGGACGCTTACTGTAGCGGAACACATGCATGCGCGAAAAGCCCACGCGACGGCATAGCGCCAGCGACTCCTCGAACTCCTCATCCGTCTCACCGGGAAAACCGACGATGACGTCGCACGAAAGGGACGCCTGAGGCAAGTTGGCGCGAATCATGCGCACCGTATCCTCAAACGCCTCGGCGCTATAGGGACGGCCCATGCGATGCAAGGTCGCCGTGCAGCCGGACTGCACGGGCAGGTGCAAAAACGGGGCGATACGCTGCGGATAGCGCGCCATAACCTTAAGCAGGCGCTCAGAGATATCCATGGGCTCGACCGAGGAAATGCGCACATGCGGAATAGACGTGCGCTCCATGATGGCCTCGAGCAGCTCATCGATTTCGACATGCTCGTCGGTCGCGCTCTTGCCATCGTAGGCACCCAGGTTCACACCGGTCAGCACCACCTCGGGCACGCCGGCCTCCTGGGCCTCGCGAACTTGCTCGAGCACGGACTCGACGGGCACGGAGCGCTCGGGGCCGCGTGCCTTCCACACAATGCAATAGGTGCAGCGATGGTTGCAGCCGTCCTGAATCTTCACGCCCAGGCGAGAGCGACCGAGCGCATCGACCACGTCGCCATCGCTACAGGCGGGCACGCTATCGGATTCAACACCCAGCACCTCGCAGACGCGCTCGGCGACGTCAATCTTGGACGGCTCGGCGATCACGCGATCGGAGAGCTCCAGCAGCTCCTCGGGATGCAGGTTGACGACGCAGCCGGTTACGACCACGTAAGGCTCGCCCGGATAGGCCAGCGCATGACGAACGGCCTTACGGGTCTTGGCCTCGGCCTCGCCCGTAACGGCACAGGTGTTAATGACGATCAGGTCGGCATCCTGGGGCTCCACCATAGCAAAACCCAGGCGCATAAGATCGGCAGTGATACGGTCAGACTCAACCCGGTTGACACGGCAGCCGAGGTTGACGACGGAAATATGGGGTGCGAGCACGCGGGCTCCTTAATCGAGGATATCGTCGAGGGCACTCTTGATACGGTCGGTCACCGACTTCTTACCGGAAGCGACGTCATCGCCCATCTCATCGGCAAAAGCACGGAGCAGCTCGCGCTGCTTATTGGAAAGATTGGTGGGAACGACCACGCGCAGTTGCACGATCAAGCGGCCACGCGAACCGCCACCGCCAATGCGCGGCATGCCGTAATTATTGACGCTCACGGTGTCGCCGTACTGGGCGCCGGCGGGGACGCACACCTTAACGACCTCGTCGGGCATAATGCCCTCGACCTCGATCTCGCAGCCGAGCGCAGCCTGCGCAATCGAGATATCGCTCACCAGGTACAGGTCGTCACCGTTGCGCTTAAAGCGCTCATGGTCGGCAACGCGCACGTTGACAATCAAGTCGCCCGAAGGCTCGCCGCGAAGACCGGCCTCGCCAAAGCCGCTCACACGCAGCTGTCGACCGGTCGAAACGCCGGCGGGAATATCGATGTCAATCTTTTCATGCGAAGGCGTGCGGCCCTGACCATCGCAGGTCTCGCAGGGATGGTCGATAACCGTGCCCTCGCCATGGCAGTCGGGGCAAGGCGAGGAAGACTGAACCTGGCCCAAAAACGATCGCTGAACCGTCGTGACATAGCCCGTGCCGTGGCAGCGGCCGCACTGCTTTTCCTGTGCGCCCTCTGCCCTACCGGTGCCATTGCAGTCCTCGCAAGGAGCAAAGCGGTCATAGCTGATTGTCTTTTTGCAGCCGAGCGCCGCCTCCTCGAGCGTCACCGAAAGCGAGATGGCCATGTCACGACCGCGACGACGCTCGCGACGGCTGCGGGCGCCACCGCCGGCACCGCCGCCAAAAAACGACGAGAACAAGTCGTCCATGCCCATACCACCAAAGATATCGTTGATATCGACGTAGCCCGAACCACCAGGGCCGTCGGCAGTGCCGTAACGGTCGTAGTTAGCACGCTTCTGCTCATCGGAAAGAACGGAATAGGCCTCGTTGAGCTCCTTGAACTTGGCCTCGGCCTCGGGGTCGTCCGAAACGTCCGGGTGTACGGTACGGGCCTTCTTTAAAAACGCACGCTTAATCGTCCGCGCGTCGGCATCCTTGTCGACGCCAAGTACCTCGTAGTAATCCCTATTTTCCGACACGACCGAATCCTTCCGACTTTCATTATTGTCACAGTGCGTCCTATACCCAAGCTGGGCCAACCGCAAACAGAGGGTTTGATGTTATTGCATTCCGTAAGGCGAAAGCATGGCCCGTTGCGAGCAGCTCGCGAACCAAACCGACACGAGCGCGAACATGAAGCCATTGGCAAAACCGTTGGCAAACTGCATCGCACCGCGCTTCCACCACAGCAGGCTGCGATGAAGCACGCCGTCCGAAAGCACCATGAACAGGCCCATGGTAAACGGAATAAAGCACATCACGGCAAAGGCCGAGAACACGCCCGAGATGGCCGAGAGTACCAAAAACGGCGCCACGATGCCCATCAGGTAAAAACCGGTACGAGCTTTGCCTTCCAAGCGCTCGGACTCGACATGGGCACGGCCGACTAGATCACCGCCAGCGGCACCGTTAGTGCCGGCGTGACCCATGCCGCTAATGCGGACCTCGTCGCCATCGTGCGTGCCGGCAGGAAACTCAATCGTCTGCTCGGAGGTTACGCGAGTACGACCGCTGCCACCGCAATCGGGGCAGGGGTCGGCCACGACCTTACCGGAACCGCCGCACTCGGGGCAGACCGACTGGAACGTGCCCGCACCAAACAGGAAGGACAAGTCGACGTCGATGTGCCCGCGGCCACCGCAGCTCGGGCAGGTATGGGCATGCTCGGAGGAGACAGAACCCGAGCCGCCGCAGTGACCACAGGTATCGAAGCGCGTATAGCGGACGGTCTTGCGGGCACCGTCCTTGGCCTCCTTGGCGTCCAGTTTGATATCGACGACCACGTTGGCGCCGTTCTCGGGATTGTAGGCAGCCTGGCCGCGACGCTGCTGGCCCCAGGCACCGCCAAAAGGAAAGCCGCCCTCAAAGGGATTGCCATAGCCCGTGTTGCCGGCATAGCCGCCACCATAGGGCGAAGCCGTAGGGGCACCGGCAAAGGGATTGCCAGAACGCATGGCATCGTAGCGCGCACGTTTTTGCTCATCCGAAAGCACGGCGTAGGCCTCGGAAACCTCTTTAAACTTTTCCTCGGCATCCGGCTCTTTGTTGACGTCCGGATGGAGCTTACGGGCCTTTTGCTGGAAGGCCTTTTGAATATCACGCGAGGTGGCGTCCTTGGAGACACCTAGAATCTCGTAGTAATCTTTTTCGTTCATCGTCGCCATGCGCGGCAACCTCCTGCTCACAGCAGCGTATATATTCCGGTAATTCTACCCGAGCGGCCTAAGCTAGATCCCAAAACAGCTCGAACAGAACATTTCCATCGAGCCAGCCCAGGTGTGTCGGTGCTAAACGAGCTCGAACATGGCCCGCGACGACATCTGCCGAAGTAAAGGGTCCCTCATGGACCCCGAGCGTCTCGGGCACCCAAGTGGCAAGACCCAATTCGAGCGCGCGATCACAAGTGGCTGTCAGCTCATCGGCCGGGATGACACGAGCCGCGCGAACCAACAGGTCGGACGCAATACCGCGCGTCATGCGACAAGCGAGCATCAGGTCTTCGGCCGCAGCCTCTCGCTGCGACAGGTATTCGGCCTCAAACGACGTCGCGTCATCGTCGCGCTGAACCAAACGCACACGGTACGCGTCGCCTCGAGCAGACACGCCGGGGAACAAGCCTGCAAGACGGTCGAAATCCCCAGTATCAAGCATACCGGCGGCAGAACGGCCCAGGCCCAGGTAGCCCCGTCCGGTCCAGTAGGCAATGTTATGGGCGCATTCATGGCCGTCGAGCGCGTAGCTCGCCACCTCATACGGGTGATAGCCGGCGGCACCCAGGAGCTCGCGCGCCACGTCCATGCAGGCGGCCTGAAAATCCTCGTCGGGCTCGAGCGACTCGTCACGGCACGCCATGCGATAGAGGGGCGTCCCCACCTCGAGCGTGAGCGGGTAAACCGACACATGATGCGGAACCGCCGCCAGCACGCCCTCGAGCGTACGCTTCCAACTCGCTGCGGTCTGCCCGGGAAGTCCGCACATAAGGTCGCACGACACGTCAAGCCCAGCGTCCTTGACCGTCGCGATGGCGGCGAGCGCCCGATCGGCATCGTGAATGCGGCCGATGGCGGTAAGTTCGGTGTTATCGAGCGTTTGCACGCCCAGAGAAACGCGTGTGACACCAACCTTGGCAAGCGCAGCAGCAAGCTCGGCGGTCAGCGACTCGGGATTGGCCTCGCAGGTAAACTCAACGGGGGCGCACCACGCACGAATACGCCGCGCCAGCTCCACCAGGCGCTCCCCCGCCAGCGACGGCGTGCCGCCGCCAACATAGACGGTGCGGATCTGGTCGAGGGCCCCAGCCTTGCCAAAAGCATCGAGACGCGCGAACAACTGCTCAAAATAGGAATCGAGCGCGGCATCCAAATCACACGAAGCAAAGCTGCGCGAGTCGAAGTCGCAGTAGCGGCACTTTTGGGCACAGAACGGCACGTGCACGTACAGCGCGGTAACGGCCACCCTTAAGCCTCCAGCGGATGAGGGGGCACCGATTCGCCGGCGGCAAGGGCAGCCTCGCAGGCCACCACATCATGCTCGATCTCATCGACCAGCGCCATAAACTCCTCATACGTGGAGCAGCGCACCACATGGGCACGCCAAGCGGCGGCATGGGGCATGCCTTTTAAGTACCAGCTTGCGTACGTACGGGCACGCGACATGAGCGGCAGGAGCTCATGCGTCAGCGTTAGGTGCTCACGCAGGGCGTCCAGGCGCTCGACAGAGGAGCGAGAAGGAACCGGCGCGCCATCGAGCGCAAGGGCGCGAGCATCGCCGAACACCCACGGATTGCCGTAGATGCCGCGCGCGATAAACACCGCGCTGGCACCCGAGCCGTGCAGATGCTCAGCAGCGTCCTCGGCCGAGAACACATCGCCCGAACCAATCACGGGAATCTCGACAGCGTCGGCAACCTCATCGACGACCGACCAATCGGCCTGGCCCGTGTAGAGCTGCGTGGCGCAACGACCATGCACGGCGACTGCGGCAGCCCCTGCACTCTCAAGCATCTGGGCAAATGTCGCGGCATTGCGGTCCTCGGCATAAAAGCCCTTGCGAATCTTGACGGTCACGGGCACGTGCGCCGCGCCAACCGTGGCCTCGACGATCTTCTCGGCCAGGTCGGGCGTGCGCATGAGCGCCGAGCCCTCGCCCTTGGTAACGACCTTGCGGGCGGGACATGCCATATTGATATCGATGAGCGACAGGCGATCGCCAACGCGCTCCTCGACGGCGGCGACGGCGCTCGCAAACTGATCGGGCTTGGAGCCAAAGAGCTGCACGCAAATCTGCTGCTCCTCGTCGGCCGGTAGCACCAGGCGCCACGTCTTATTACTGGCATAGGCAAGGCCTGCCACGCTCACCATCTCGCTGTAGGCAAGGTTGGCACCGCGGCGGCGACACATGATGCGATAGGCAGGGTCGGTCACGCCCGCCATGGGAGCCATAAGGAACGGCTGCTCGGCATAGGCGCCCAGCAGCCGCAGACTATATTCGGAAAGAGCCATAGACCTACTCGTCCACCTTGAGGATCGCCATAAAGGCCTCCTGCGGGACCTCGACCGATCCGATGGCCTTCATACGCTTCTTGCCCTCTTTCTGCTTCTCGAGCAGCTTGCGCTTACGCGAGATATCGCCGCCGTAGCACTTAGCAAGAACGTCCTTGCGACGGGCCTTGACGGTGGAACGGGCGATGATCTTGTTGCCGATAGCACCCTGGATGGGCACCTCGAACAGCTGACGCGGGATGATCTCCTTGAGCTTGTCGCACAGGCCACGGGCCAGGCCATATGCCTTGTCCTTATGGACGATAAACGAAAGCGCGTCCACCTCGTCGCCCGAAAGCAGGATGTCGAGCTTGACGAGCTCAGAGGGGCGATATTCGTTGAACTCATAGTCGAGCGAGGCGTAACCCTTGGTGCGGCTCTTGAGCTGATCGAAGAAGTCCAAGATGAGCTCGGCGAGCGGCATATCAAAGCGCATCTCGACCGATTTGCTCGTCAGGTGGATCATGTCGGTCGTGACGCCGCGGTGCTCGATGGCGAGCTGCATGACGGCACCCGTGTACTCAGGCGGGCAGATGATCTTTGCCTTGAGGTAGGGTTCCTCAATACGATCGATGCGGGTGGCCTCGGGAAGGTCCTGCGGACTGCGGACATCGATCATCTCGCCGTCGGTCTTGTAGACGTGATAGTCGACCGAGGGGCTCGTGGCAATGAGGTCCAGGTTGAATTCGCGCTCCAGGCGTTCCTTGACGACTTCCATGTGTAGCAGGCCCAAGAAGCCCACGCGGAAGCCAAAGCCGAGCGCCACCGAGGTCTCGGGCTCCCACACCAACGATGGATCGTTAACGTGCAGCTTATCGAGCGCGTCACGCAGGTTCTCGTAGTCCTTGTTATCGATTGGGAACAGGCCCGTATAGACCATGGGCTTGGCCTCGCGGTAACCTGGAAGCGGCTCGGGGCAGGGGTTCGACGCCCAGGTAAGGGTGTCGCCCACGCGAACGGCCTCGGGGTCCTTCAGGCCCGTGACCACATAGCCGACCTCGCCAACCGTCAGCGCGTCAACCGGGGTCTCGGCAGGACGCTTGACACCCACGCCGTCGACCAAAAAGTCGCCCTCTGCCTGCATCATGCGCAGGGTATCGCCCTTTTTGATGGAGCCGTCAAAGACGCGCACCGTGGCGACGACGCCACGATACTCGTCGAAGTACGAATCCAGAATGAGTGCCTTGAGCGGCGCGTTCGCATCGCCCTTGGGCGGAGAGATCAAAAAGACAATGGACTCCAGCAGATCATGGATGCCCTCGCCGGTCTTGCCCGAGACACACACGGCATCATCGGCGGGAATCGCCAGGTCATCCTCGATCTCGGTCTTAACCTCATCGGGATGGGCAGAGGGCAGGTCGATCTTGTTGATGGCCGGCACAATGTCCAGATTGGCGTTCATGGCGAGCGTCGCGTTGGAGACAGTCTGCGCCTCGACGCCCTGCGTGGCGTCGACAACGAGCACCGCGCCCTCACAGGCTGCCAGCGAGCGCGAGACCTCATAGGTAAAGTCAACGTGGCCCGGCGTATCGATCAGATTGAACTGATACGTCTCGCCATCGTCGGCGTCATAGGACACGCGAACGGCATTGGACTTGATCGTGATGCCGCGCTCGCGCTCGATATCCATGGTGTCGAGCAGCTGCGACTCCATGTCGCGTTCGTCGACGGTATGGGTGAGCTCGAGGATGCGATCGCTGATCGTGGACTTGCCATGGTCGATGTGCGCAACGATTGAGAAGTTGCGGATGTGGGAAATGTCAATTGAAGTATTCATGCGGACTATCTTACCCGAGCGGTACAAAAAATGGAGCCTGTTCCATAAAACAGGCTCCATTTATGCGCGTAATCTGTGTGGTGTGAAATTTACAACTTAGGCGTTGATGCTGTTCACGAGCTTGGCAAGACCGGACTTGCGGTTGGAAGCCTGGTTCTTGTGGATAACATGCTTGGCGGCAGCCATGTCGAGACGCTTGGTGACGGTCTTGAGGGCAGCCTGGGCCTTCTCGACGTCGCCCTCGGCGACGGCGGACTGGACGTGCTTGGTCAGCGTCTTGAGCTCGGACTTGACAGCCTTGTTACGCATGCGAGCTGCCTCATTGGTGCGGATACGCTTCTTCTGAGACTTGATGTTTGCCACTTCTGGAGTTCCTTTCGAGTTCCTTGCAAAAAATGTATGACACCTCTGAGACACGGTGAGGTCATGCAAGCGCCTACTATAGCACGCTCCCCCTCAAAGGGATAGAACGAATTTGTCAAATAGGCAGGTATCATCACGATTTTCTCAAGATGTTCGTAATCCAGAGCAAAAGCGCGGTCTGAGAATCGGCCGAACCCTTCAGCGCGAGCTCCACATCGACCGCGCTCTCGAGCGCGGCAACGAGCTCTGCCATCGAAAAGCGACGTGCCCAGGTCAGGTGATTCTTGACCTGCCAGGACTGGAGCTTAAGTGTTGCGGCCAGCTCACGACCCTGTCCGCGCGCATCGAGCGCCTTGGCAACGATAAGCTCGCGGATGCGGCCGCACAGCAATGTGTAAGTCCACACGTAGCTCTTGGCGGGCAGTAGATTGAAGAGCTCGAGCGAGCGTCGCATGTCACGGGCCGAGACCGCATTGAGAAAGTCCCAGGGTTGAACCTCGGCCGTACGTACAATCCAGCGCTCAACGTCGGCAAGCTCAATCTGGGGCGCCTCGACCATCTGGGCAAGCTTAGCCAAGTCGTTATCGAGCATGCGAGTGTTTTCACCCGAACGCGAGACGAGTTCCTCGGCGGCCGCCGTCGAGATCGACTTGCCGTGCTGCGTCGCCATCTGCTGCACACGGCGCGGTAGCTCCCAGCGCTTGGTGCCGGAGCAATCGATCACCGCCTTCTTGTCTATCTTGGCGATCGCCTTATACAGGCGCGTATTCTTGGCAAGTGAGTCGGCGATGATGAGGCAGACCGTTGTTGGGCTGGGACCCGCCAGATACCCAACGAGCGGCTCCGAGACCGCCTTGGCGAGCTTTGAGCAGCCATCGAGGATTACCAGACGAAACTCGCTGCCCATCGGAAAGGTGTTAAGCGATCCGATAATGGACTCGATATCGGGGTCCTTGGTCATGTCTCGCTCGTCGAGGTTGAACTCGACCATACCCGATTTTTCCAGACGCGCTTTCATACGCGAGACGGCGTGGTCGCGCTTAACTCCGTCGGTACCGACGATCAGATATGCCGGCAGCAAACCGGTTTCGGACATTGCGCTCCCCTCCCGCAGGCCTTCGTATTCGTTCCGTGCCATTTTAGCCCAGGGGCCCACCACACGCCAACGACGTCGTCACGGTCGCTGGCGTCGCATCGCAAAGCCATTCGCAGTCGGTGTGACGGTAATGTCGCCGTGTTCGATGGTACACGCGAACACACCACCCGCTTCCTTAACGGCATCGATGCAGGCATCGGACGGATGGCCGTATCGATTCCCCTCACCGGCGCTTGAGAGGGAAAGCTCGGGCTTCAGGACGTCCAGCAACTCGCCATCGACTGAAACCTTGGAGCCGTGATGCCCAAGTTTAAGGACATCGATATCCCCCACCTCCTGCACGAATTCCCGCTCTTGGTCGAGCTCGGCATCACCGGTGAGAAGTATTCGCAGGCCCTTGCCTTCCTGAACATAAGAGAGCAGCAGGACAAGCGAGTCCTCATTTCCCTCGCCATCCACGGACTCGAATGGCCACATCACGCGAGCGCAAAATGAGCCGATGTCGACCGTATCCCCACGGCGCACCTGCCGATACTCCACGCCAGGTCGGTTCAATACCTCGGCAGGAGCATCCTCCAGCGCATCCGCCGCCACGGCAATCGTTCCGACCGAAAACTGTTCGAGCACGGCAGGCAGACCACCCCAGTGGTCCTCATCCCAATGCGTCACAAAAACGGCATCGATATGGCGCACGTTATTGCGAACCAACGCCGCAACCACACGCTCGTCGAGCCCGCAGTCGACGAGAGCTACTGCGCCGCCTTGGCGGATAAGAATCGCATCGGCCTGGCCCACATCGAGCACCGTCACCGAAGGCGGAGCGAATCGATCCCAATAGACGTACGGAATCGCAGCCAAGAGCATCAGGCATGCAAGCCCCACCGCCATAGGACGTGCACGGGGACGCGGCCACCAGACCAGCAGAACCGCCAGCAAACACGGCGCTAGGTAAATCCACATGCTATCGGGCGGCACGCTCACGGATGCACCCGGCATGGCGGCAAACAGCTGCTCGAAGAACAGCGCGCAACGGGCGGCAATCATGGGCACAACGAGCGCCCAAGTCCGCAACGGTCCCACAAGCGAAAAGGGAGCCAGAACGATCGACACAGCGAGCAGTACGCTCACCACCGGACCGATGACCGCATTTGCCAACGGAGCAATGAGCGAGAATGTACCGAAGGTAGGAATGGTGATGGGAAGTGTCGCCAGTTGCGAGCATAGCGTGACGGAAAGCATGCTGGCAAAGCCCGATGGCACGCCCAGCTCACCCAAAGCGTAGGTCGCATAGGGGCAAAAGCACAGAATGGCTAAGACGCTGGCACATGATAGCTGAAAGCCCATCTCGAACAGCACCGTCGGCCGCAGTAGCACAAAGATGGACATGGTTGCGAAGAGCGCCGAAAGGCCGTGCCGGCGACGCCCCGCGCCGTTTACGACAAGCGTCGCGAACACCATGCAGCACGCGCGCACGGCCGAGGGAGACGCGCCCGTAAATGCAGCGTAGCCCACAAGCGTTATCGCCAATATCGCCCGCTGAAGACCACGTGAGCACCGAGTCTTTTGCAATACGCCCTCGATTACAAACCCCACGATAGCCAAATGGCTGCCCGAGACGGCGATAAGATGTGCCGTTCCCGTCACAGAAAACCAGTCGCCCGCCGGCTGGGCGCGCAGCTCGGCCGAACGACCGCAGACGACACCGGCTATGAGCGCACGCGCCGGGTCGGTCGCGGGCGCGATGGACGCAAGCAGCCCATTTCGCAGCCGAAGCAGCGGCCCCGGAGAACCCTCATCGACCGACACAATCCGAACGGCTTTAACCTTACGCACCTCGCCTCGGAGCACGCGCGATCGTCCATATGCATCGTTCTCAAAACGCGAAACGCGACCGATAACACGCACGTGCGCCCCGACCTTGAGCTCACGATCACACGATAGGCGAACCGTTGCCAAGTTCTTACCGTCCGCGCGTGCCTCACAGGTATAGGAATACACGTCGTCGTTTATGGATGGATCACCCTGCACGACAAACTCGAGGCCGCTTGCCGCTCGACCGTCGAGCGCCTTCGAGGCGCTGAGCACACCCACAGCCCACCACGCCGAGACGACCGCTCCCGCCACGAGACCGGCGGACGCGGCATACAGCCACCGCTTCAAAGGAGCAAGCCGCGCACAAGAGTGAGCCAGCACAACGAAAACCGCTGCCGCAACGGGAATGGCCCATAGCGGCCCGACCGCCGTCGCCCGCTCCCTCAGCAGCGCATCAGCGGCTATGCTGAGCACCAAGGCGCAGCTCACGCACATGCCGGCACACAGGGCCATCGTCCACGGAATCAGGGGCCGCGGAGGCATCACGTGCTCTCGCTCGGTCGCACTCATACGCAGATGCAATCTTTGATTTTGGCAAGCTTCTTCTCGCCGATTCCCGACACGCGCATCAGATCGTCAACCGAAGCAAAAGCACCGTTCTTTGTCCGCTCATCGATAATCGACTGTGCCATTGAGGGACCGATTCCCGAGAGCGTCTGCAGCTCTGCCGAGCTTGCCGTATTAATGTTTACTAGGCCTGTTGCGCCACCGACGCCTGATGATGCGGAAGTCCCACCATCAACACCGGCTTCCGCAATGGACGCCTGCTGCTCCCCTACCGTTGGAACGTGAATTTTTTGTCCATCAGTGACCTTGGATGCACGATTAAGCCCCGTAACGTCTGCTTCGGGCGCCAGCCCGCCGGCGGCATCAATCGCCTGAGCCACCCGCGCCCCGTCTTTGAGGCGATATACACCGGGTGACACCACGGCGCCATCAACATCGACATAGACCTCTGCCGCGGCAGACGCCTTAGGCGAAGAGCCTTCGGATGTCTTTCCGCTCGAAGCATCGCCGGATCCCGGCTCCACTAACGTGCCCGAACCATCAGTGCGCTCAAACGACACACCGCCGGCACCGCCGCCAAGGTTCGCCATCGCCAGTCCACTCGCCATCGCAATGACGACCAGTATCGCCATCACCACTGCCTTATGACCGAGCAGTTTGCCCGCCCAGCGGTCCATCTTTTTGACTCGTTCGTGTTGTTCGCGCTGCGCCATAGCAAAACCTCCCAACACCATCGTGTCAGGAAAGGAGCTCCACAACAGCCACGCCCCAAAACCGGTTTTTGCGGTCAAACCAAATACCGACCAAAACCTTGCACAAATCTGTCCATTTATTCAGGCACACGTCAGCAAATGAACGCTTAGCCGCAAAATGCCCAGATAGCAAAAGACCGACGATGCAGGCGCATCGTCGGTCTATGCACAAATTTACTCGTAATCTTGGTAAATCTCACGCGGAGCAAGCTCCGAATGTTTGCGTTTTAAGGTCTTAGGGGCCTTATACGTGTTGCTCTCGAAGTCGATGTACTCGGTCTGCTTGAGCAGGCGCTCGATCATCTCCTCATGATCGAACAACTCCCAGGCCTCATGCACGGCATCAAGTTTAGCGTGCGTCTCGGGTCGGCGCGGCATAAACAGCGTGCAACAGTCGGGAGCGGCCTCAGTCGAGATATCGAACGTACCGATCTCCTCAGCACGCGCGATGATCTCCTGCTTGTCCGAACCGATGAGAGGACGGAACACGGGGATCTTCACGGCCTCGTTGACGGCCATGATGTTCTCAAGCGTTTGGGAGGCAACCTGCCCAAGCGATTCGCCCGTAACGATGGCCTTGGCGCCCTCGATGTGCGCAATGCGCTCGGTAACCGAATACATAATGCGACGATACATGATCACACGCAGGTTGCTGGGGCAGGTGACCGAAATCTCACGCTGGCAGTCGCCAAACGGCACCACGTACAGGCGGCCGATCTGGACACCCGGCTCAAGCGCACGGATGATATCCTGCACCAAATACTCACTCGTATCGGGCGTCTGCGGACGACCGGAGAAATGTACCGGCACGCAAACCGCGCCGCGGCGCGCGAGCATCCAAGTCGCCACCGGAGAATCGATACCCGAGGACAGCAGCGTCACGACCTTGCCGGCAGAACCCACCGGCAGACCGCCCACGCCGCGCTCGGAGCGTGCGTACACGTAAACGCTACCCTGGACCACCAGTACGTGCACCATTGCATCGGGGTCGTGCATTTGAACCTTTTTATCGGGGAAGGCCTCACACAGTACCTCGCCCACCTGACGATTGATATCGATCGAGGTGAGCTCATAGTCAGTATTGGAGCGCTTGGCGTGCACCTTAAACGAATCGAAGGAACCAAACTCGCGCAGCGCCTTCACGGCGGCGGCGCAGTACTCCTGCGGGTCGCGGTTGGTGTGATACGCCAAAGACACACGGGCAACGCCGGGAACGGTGCGAATGACACGCGCCGCCTCGTCGGCCTGATGTTCGTTAAAGGTCACGAGGATATAACCGGAAATTCGAGACACGGCGTTCACGGAAAAGGCGGCCAAGGCCGCCTTGATGTTATCCATGAGGATATGCTCAAAATGTGCGCGGTTCTTGCCCTTCAGTCCAACCTCGTGATAGTGGACCAGGCAGACGCGAGCTGCCATTTAGGCTTCAGCAACCTTGTGGCCGAGCGCCTTCTCGTAACGGGCCTCGTCGTAAGAGATGTCGCCGTCGACAATCTCGTCCATAGCCATCGAGATGGTATCGGCACCGGAAAGCCCGATGGTGATGTCATCGACATCCTGGACGGCAAGCACGCGGTTGTGCTGGCCACGCAGCATGCTATTGATGTCGCAGGCGCGCTTGGAGGCAAGCGAAGCGAGCAGGAAGCGGTTGTGATCGGTCTTCTCCAGAAGATCGTCAATGCAAGGCTTTACAACGGACACGGACCTCAGATCCTTTCATGCATATCGAGAACGCGAACGAGCTCATCGGTCGCGCGGTCGAGATCGTCATTCACCACGACGTCGTCGTAGCGGTCGGCAAGGGCAAGCTCATCGGCGGCGTTTGCCATACGCAGCTCAATCGTCTCGGGCGTCTCGGTACCGCGACCGACTAGACGCTCGCGGAGCACCTCAAGCGAAGGCGGCTTGATAAAGATCAGCACGGCCTCGGGGAAACGCTCCTTCACCTGCAGGGCGCCCTGGACATCGATCTCCAAAATCAGAGACGAGCCCGAGGCGAGCTTGGATGTGACCTCGCTCACCAACGTGCCGTAGCAGTTACCGTGGACCTCGGCCCACTCAACAAACTCACCGTTTGCCACGCGGCGGTCGAACTCCTCGCGCGTCAGAAAAAAGTAGTTGACGCCGTCGACCTCACCTTTGCGTGGTGCTCGCGTGGTAGCCGAAACCGTCAGGCCCAGGTTCGAGCGGCGCTCGCGCACACGAGTGACGAGCGTACCCTTGCCTGCGCCTGACGGTCCAGAAATCACAAAGAGCTTGGAATCCTGAGCGCTCACTTATTTGGTCAGCTGCTCGAGGAGCTGCTCGCGCTGACGGACGCCGAGGCCCTGGACGCGACGGGTAGCGGAGATACCGAGCTCCTCCATGATCTTGGCGGCCTTGGCCTTGCCATAACCAGGGAGAGACTCGATGAGAGTGGAAACCTTCATGCGGGAAGCGATGGGGTCATCGGAGTTGAGCACGGACTCGAGGGACTTCTCGCCCTTCTTGATCTGCTCGCGAAGCTCAGCGCGGGCGTGACGTGCGGCAGCAGCCTTCTCAAGAGCCTGCTTGCGCTGCTCGTCGGTAAGCTGAGGGAGTGCCATTCGTACCTCCAAATAGTTGGGTTATATCTGATTCAATAATTAGCATTTTAGCACGTAGAACGTACAAAATGCCCAATCGCGGCTCCATAGGTTAGACGATACCCGCAAAAAGTGCAATATACTGCGCCCAAAGTTAAGCCCCTGACCTGCGATTCCACACAAAGGATGGGAAAGTTTACGCAGGCACAGGGGCTATTTTGTGCTAATGAGACCCAAAAGTGGTGACTTAGGGGAATCTTTTACGCGACGTTTTCGACCAGCTCGGCGACGATGGCGTCAAAGGCGGCAACCGGATCGTCGGCACCGGTGATGGGACGGCCCACCACAATGTGGCTTGCGCCACGCTCGATAGCCTGGGAAGGCGTCGCCACGCGGGACTGGTCACCAAGGGCGGCACCCACCGGACGCACACCCGGAGTCACGATCAGGGCATCAGGACCCAGCAGCTCACGCATGTCGTGAGCCTCCATCGGCGAGCACACGATGCCATCGATGCCGTTGGCCTGAGCGAGCTTTGCCAAGCGGGCGGCCTCCTCGGCCACGGGGGACTCGACGCCAATCTCGCTCAAGGCATCCTGATTCATGCTCGTGAGCACGGTGATGGCAACGAGCTTGGCGCGGTCCTCGCGCGCCTCCTCGGCACCCTCGCGGCAGGCAGCGAGCATAGCGCCCGAGCCCAGGCCGTGGACCGAAAGCAGGTCGGCACCGGCAAGCGAGGCCGAGCGGGCAGCGCCGCGCACCTGATGCGGAATGTCATGGAACTTAAGGTCGAGGAAGACCTTAAAGCCAAGGTCCTTAAAGGTCTTGACGATCTGGGGGCCCTCAGCGTAATAGAGCGTCATGCCGACCTTGAGCCAAGCGGCATGGCCCGAAAGCTCGTGGGCGAGCTCGAGCGCACGCTCACGGTCGCAGTCGAGGGCGACAATAACACGGTCGCGGGCATCATTCTCTAGCATTCGAAAGCACCCACCAGCTCGTTGATATCCTTCACGCCCTGGGACTCTGCCCAAGCCTCGAGCTCGCGCGCGATCTTAATCGAAGCGCACGGATCGACAAAGTTGGCCATACCGACCGACACGCAGGTGGCGCCGGCCAGGATAAACTCAGCCGCATCCTCGCCGGTCATGACACCGCCGACACCGTTGATGGGGATATCGACGGCCTGGGCAACCTCCCAGACCATACGCACGGCGATGTGGTGGCACAGCGGGCCCGAAAGGCCGCCCTTGGGCTTGGCCACGCGGGACTTGCGGGTATGGACGTCGATGGCCATGCCCTGGATGGAGTTGATGACCGAAAGACCGTCGGCACCGGCAGCCTCGAGGGCCTTAGCGATCTCGGCGACGTTAACCGGCGCCATCTTTACGAACAGCGGCTTATCAGTCACCTTGCGGCAGGCAGCCATAACGGAAGAGGCGCCCTCGGGCGTGGAGCCCATGGCGGCACCGCCGGCGGCGATATTAGGGCAGCTCACGTTGATCTCGTAGCCGGCAGCCCAGGGGCACAGCTCGACATACATCTCGAGTGCGCGGACAAACTCGTCAACGGAGTGACCGGCAACCTGACAGATGACCTGGCAGCCGTCCTTGGACAGCTGTTCGAGCCACGGACCGGACTCGCGGGCAAAGGCGGCCACGCCGGGGTTCTGAAGACCCACGGAGTTGATCATACCGCCGGGAATTTCGGCCATGCGGGGCGCGGGATTGCCGGGCCAGGGCTCGGCAGCGCAACCCTTGGTGGTGATGGCGCCCAGCTGGGAAACATCAAAGAAGTTCTGGAACTGCCAACCGTAGCCAAAGGTACCGGCTGCGGTGTTAATGGGGTTCTGCATCTTGACGCCGCCGAAATCGACGGCCATGTTAACGGTACCCACTAGAAGACCACCACCTTGGAAGCATCGAACACGGGGCCGCACATGCAAGCACCCTTCATACCGTCGACCGTCTCGACATTGCAGGTGTTGCAGGCGCCAAAGCCACAGCTCATCATGCGCTCGAGGGACACCTCGCAGTACGCACCGGCCTCGGCGGCAGCGGCGGCGACTTTCTTCATCATGACAGCGGGGCCGCAGCTGGCGACGTAGTCGTAGCCGCCCTCGCCAAGCAGCTCAGCGGCAGGATCGGTGCAAAAACCGTGCGTGCCGAGCGAGCCGTCGTCGGTGCACACGTTGACCGTATCGCACAGCGCGCGGAACTCATCGACTCCCACGGCCTTGGACGCGGTGCCAAAGCCCAGGCACACGTCGACGGCCACACCCTGCTCGACGAGCATGCCGGCAAGGCACAGCACGGGCGGAACACCGATGCCGCCCGCAACGAGCAGCGCCTTCCTGGTGCCCTCGGGAACAAGCCAGCCGCGGCCGCCAGGGCCCAGCAGGTTAGAAGTGGAACCGGGGGCCATCTGCGACAGACGGCGGGTGTCGTCGCCCACGACGGCGTACCACAGCTCGACGGTGCCGGCCTGGGCGTCGGCGCGATAGAAGCTCAGGGGCACGCGAAGCAGCGAAGAGGCATCGCCGGGCACGGCGATGTTCACAAACTGACCGGGCTTGAGCGCACTTGCAAGCTTGGGGGCCGAGATTACGAGCGAGAAGATGCCCTCGGCGATCTCCTTGTTCGAGACGACCTCGAAGTCGTGCATGCGTGCAGTGGAAGGTGTGGGCATAGACGCTCCAATCCCCCATGCGGTTGCATGGTTCAGGCGAACAGAAAGCGCGGCACCGCAAGGGCGCCGCGCACAAAAGCGATAAGGCTATGCTAGCAGATGCAGCCGTCGGCGAGCGTCTGCTTGCCGCCGACAAACACATCGGTGGCACGACCGGTGAGCGTGCGGCCGGCAAAACCGGAATTCTCGGCACGCGACTCGTAGCCGTCCTCGCCGACCGTCCAGGTGGCAGACGCGTCGAAGACAGTCAGGTCGGCAACGGAGCCCGCCTTGACCTGAACCTGGTCGAGGCCCAGGATCTCACGAGGCTTGATGGCCATGAGCTCGACCATGCGACCCATGCTCATCTTGCCCGTGTTGACCAGCTCGGTGAGCACGAGCGACAGCGAAGTCTCGAGGCCGATCATGCCGAAGGGCGCAAGCTCGAACTCGCGGGCCTTCTCCCACGGAGTATGGGGAGCGTGATCGGTGACGATAGCGTCGACGGTACCGTCGATGACGCCCTGACGGATAGCCTCGGCGTCCTCGTCGGTACGCAGCGGCGGGTTGACCTTGAGCGAGGTGTTGTAGGTCTCGTCCAGGTCGTTCTCGGTCAGGAACATGTGATGCGGCGTGGCCTCGCAGGTGACCTGCACGCCAGCTGCCTTACCGGCACGCACGAGCTCCAGGCCATGGGCGGTGGAGATGTGCTGGATGTGCAGCTTGGCACCGGTCAGCTTGGCGATCTCGATGTCGCGGGCGATCTGGAGCTCCTCGCCGGCAGCCGGCCAGCCCTCGAGAGCCAGACGGGTCGAGACCTTGCCCTCGTTGATCTGGCCGTGGCCGACCAGGTCCTCGTCCTGGCAGTGGCTCATAAAGACCTTGCCGAACATCTTGCCGTAGTCCATGCAGCGACGGAGCATGCCCGCGCCCTGCACGCCACGACCGTCGTCAGTGAAGGCGACGGCGCCGTGGGCGACCATATCGCCCATCTCGGACATGGCCTCGCCCTTAAGACCGCGGGTCATGGCTCCCGACGGATAGACGCGGCAGTGGCCGACCTCGGCAGCGCGGGACTTGACGAACTCCACGACGGTGCCGTTATCGGTGACAGGATCGGTGTTGGGCATGGCGCACACGCCGGTAAAGCCGCCCTTGGCAGCTGCACGGGTGCCGCTCTCGATGTCCTCTTTGACCTCGTAGCCGGGCTCGCGAAGGTGAACGTGCATATCCACCAGGCCGGGGACGAGATATTTGCCGGAAAGGTCGCGGACCTCGGCTCCCTCGACGGCGAGATTCTCGCCGACCTCGGCGATCTTATCGCCGTCAATCAGGACGTCAACGACACCGTCAAGCTCGACGGACGGGTCGACGACGTGGGCATTCTTAAGAAGCAAGGCCATTATCGGCACCTCCAAGCAGCAGATACAGGATAGCCATACGCACGCAGATACCGGCGTAGACCTGCTCCAGGATGACGGAGCGTTGCGGGTGGTCGGCCATATAGGAGTCGAACTCGACGCCGCGGTTGATGGGGCCCGGGTGACAGATGATCGCGTCGGGCTTCATGAGCTTCTCGCGGTCCTTGGTCAGGCCGAAGAGCTTGTGGTACTCACGAATGGTCGGGAACGGAGCGCCCTCGAGGCGCTCCTGCTGCACGCGCAGCATGTAGACGACGTCCAGCTCGGGGAGTACCGAATCGAGGTCGCTCGTCACGTGGTCGCAGCCCAGGACCTCGGGCGCCGGCGGCAGCAGCGTGCCGGGGGCGACGGCGTAGGTCTCGCAGCCCATGATCTTAAGGGCGGGGATCAGCGAGCCGCAGACGCGGGAGTGCGCGATATCGCCGACGACGGCGACCTTAAGACCGTGGAAGTCGCCCTTGTGCTCCCAGATGGTGTACAGGTCGAGCAGGGCCTGCGTGGGATGGTTGTGCTTGCCGTCGCCGGCGCAGATGACGCTCGCGGGCGAGTTCTGCGTGACGATGTAGGGAGCGCCGGCGTGCTTATCGCGCACGACAATGCAGTCGATCTTATAGGCGTTGAGGGTCTCGACGGTATCGACGAGGCTCTCGCCCTTGACCGTGGAGGTCGAGGAGCCGCCGAAGTTGAGGCTGTCGGCCGAAAGACGCTTCTCGGCGAGCTCGAAGGAGCTGCGGGTACGCGTCGAGGGCTCGTTGAACATGTTGACGATGGTCTTACCCTTGAGCGTGGGGACCTTCTTGATGGCACGCTCGTTGACCTCGGAGAACGCCTTGGCGGTCTCGAGGATGAGCTTGATGTCCTCTTCGGAGTACTCGGTAATGTCGATCAGGTGCTTATGATTGAACGCCACGGTACTACTCACCTCCCAGCGGCGCGGAGCCCACGTGGGAACCCGGCGCGACGTCGTTGATCTCGACAGCGGTACGGCCGTCGACTTCCTTCATATATAGGTGCACGTTCTCCTCGTGCGACGAGGGAACGTTCTTGCCGACAAAGTCCGGCGAGATAGGGAGCTCGCGGTGACCGCGGTCAACGAGAACTGCCAGCTCGACTCGGCTCGGACGGCCCAGGTCCATAACGGCGTCCAGAGCGGCGCGGATGGTGCGACCCGTGTACAGGATGTCGTCCACCAGCACGACGCGCTTGCCGTCGACGCTGAAGGGAATGTTGGTAGCGTGGATCGCGGGAGCGAAATTGGTCGCATAGTCATCGCGGTAGAAGCTGATGTCGAGGCTGCCGAGCGGAACGTCGACGCCCTCGATCTCCTTGATCTCCTCGGCGAGCTTCTTTGCCAGAAGGTCGCCGCGCGTGACGATACCGACCAGAGCGAGGTCTTCACAGCCCTCGTTGCGCTCGAGGATCTCGTGCGCGATGCGGGTCATCGCTCGGTTGACGGCGGTCTCGTCCATGATGACCGCCTTGGGGGAAGTCGTGCCCATCGATCTCCTTCCTCACATGTCTTGACTGCTGACACAGTCAAAAAAATAGATGCCCGACCGCTCAAAGCGGACCAGACACCCACAGGAAGGGCTGCTCTTTGGCAGCAATGTAATTCCATGTGGGTATCTCGTACCCCTTTAATGGTCAAGGGATAGTGTAGCCAACCTCGAGCTTAATTGCGAGCATAAATACAGAGCAATCCGTAAACGGGCGCAGGCGCTCCATAAACCTATATATATTTGTGGGACGAGCTTGAAAACGCACGCACGAGCTGGCATAATCCCCTCTGCTGCACGCAAATCGGATCTACGTCCAGGGCCGTAGCGTGAGCACTATCGCCAAAAGAGGAATATCTCTGTGTAGATTGCGCACAGGGAGCGACTTCTGTGCTATAGTTCAGGCTTGTTTGTTAACGCGACATGTTCGTTTGTCGCCCAAGGAGGGTCAGTTATGTCCAAAGTTTGCGAAGTTTGCGGTAAGCACCCCGTTGCCGGTCGCTCCATCAGCCACTCTCACCGCGTCACCAACCGTAAGTTCCGCCCCAACATCCAGCGCGTCTACGTCGTCGTCGATGGTCACCGTCGCAAGATGAACGTTTGCTCCACCTGCCTCAAGTCCGGCAAGGTTGCGCGCTCCTAAATAAGGTCTTGCCAACAAGTACCTCGGACTCTCCGGGTCAAAGACCTCGCGTTCACATAGAACTATAAGAAACCGCTTTCTTTTGAGGAGGCGGTTTCTTTTTCTATCTATCCAGGAATGCAAAACCAGAGCGAAAAATGAAATGCGTCCCAAATCTTGGACGCCCTAAATAGCGACTAGGCCGCGAGGGCCTGATTCCGGAACTCCTCCGGGGTCAGGCCCTTCAATCTTACCTGCCTCCGGCTCGTGTTCCAGTGGACTATGTATTCCTCCAGGTCGCGTTTGAAATCCTCGAACGTCTCCCACTCGCGGCCCCGGTAGAACTCGTCCTTGACGTGGCCGAAGAGCTGCTCGGTGGCGGCGTTGTCGATGCAGTTCGCCTTCCTGGACATGCTCTGGACGATGCCTGCGGCCTCGAGCCTGGATGTGTACGAGGCGTGCTGGTACTGCCAGCCCCGGTCCGAGTGCATGGTCGGGGCGGCGCCCTCGGGGATCTTGGACAGCAGCTCGTCGAGCATCCTGACCTGCTGGGCCATGTCGGGCGTGGTCGATATGTCGCTCGCCACGATCTCCTTGGTGCAGAAGTCCAGCGTCGGGGCCCAGTAGGCCTTGCCGCCCGCCACCTTGAACTCGGTGACGTCCGTTCCCAGCTTCCGCCACGGGGCCCCGGCGTCGAAATCCCTCGCGATCACGTTCTCGAACGTCCTGCCGACGACGCCCCTGTACGAGTTGTACCTGTGGTAGGCCGTCTCGCGTCTGATACCGCAGCGAATCCACATCTCGCGCATCATCTCGAGCACGGTCTTGTCGGCTATCACGGCCCCCTCTTCCGCCCTGAGGCACATCGCTATCTGCCGGTGCCCGCAGCCGTTGGCAGTGCGCGAGAAGATCTCGGCGACCGCCGGCGGCCTTCTGCTCGTATGTGTACCTGCCCTGCTTTCCGTCCATGCGCAGCAGCACCTCGCTCCCGAATGCGCGGTATATCTCCTGCCATCTTCTCACGGCTTCCGCGGGAAGCGAAAGGGCGATCGCGGCAGATTTATACCCGTGCCCGAGCTCGAAGAGCCCTATGGCCGCCTTCCTGGCCTCGATATCATGCTTCACTCTCAAATCAACGCGCATAAAGAAAGCCTCCCATTTCTCATGTCCAAGAAATGGGAGGCAGTTCATTCAAAGCCATGGCAGGCCATTACTTATTTATCGTTCCGCCTCTTCTTGCGGTTGTATTCGAGCAGCAAACCTAAAGAAGTCAAAGCAGATCCGGCAACTGCCAGCGGAAGAACCGGCAGCAGTCTCTCCCCTGTCGAAGCCAGGGCACCCGGCTCGGTGGTCTTGGTCTGGGAGGCGGGGTCGGCCTTGGTCTCGCCGCCGTTCTCGTCGAAGGTCACGGTGACGTCGCGGGGCACCCACTTCCACTGGGCGTAGACGGTCGTGGACCTGGAGACCTCGGTCTTGTCGGTGAACTGATCGCCCGAGCCGTCCCTCTCGGTGTTCCAGCCGTCGAACGCCCAGCCCTTGCGGGTCGGGGCGGTCTTGGGCAGCGCGAAGGTGTAACTGTCCTTATCTGCAGTCTTATCTTGCAAAAACTTTTGAGGATAAGCAGGATCGTATGCGCCATTATCATCAAAAGTCAGCGATAACTTTGCTGCGACCTGCCACATGTGAAAATCATCAGTACCGTCGGCATCCCTGAAGCGCTTAAGGTAATAGCCCTCACCAACCGCATCCTCGTTGCCAAGAATAAAAGTGCTTTGCTTAGGCGCATCACCACTAGCTTTGGAGAGTACGTAGTTATCTCCGAGTGACGGCACTTTCAAATTCTGCCAATTGTTCGGATCAACCGTATTAACAGTAGTCTTCCCTGACGATTCCCCTTTTACAATAAGGGGAATGTCACCGCCATCATCCGTGCCATCATAGTTATTAGTAACAGCCGGCAGTCTAATTTCAGCGTCATCGCCACGGTAATTTCCTTGGAATAATGCGGGTGCCATTAAGGCAAGTGTGCCCTTATTAATAACGGCACCTTTCAAATTACTTGAACCGTGATCGATGAGAATGCCATTACTGCCAATAGAAGTGGTTCCCTTAACAAAAATATCGTTATAGTCATTCGCAGTATTGTATTGTTGCTCCCAAGTACCATTGATATCGGCATAACCATATACGTAGGCTTGAGAGCCAGCTGTCGTCAAAACGCTGCCCTCATCTACCCGAAGGCCATTGTCTTCAATTAATTCATAGCTAGAAGCATTGTTGCAACCAAATTTGGTCGTTACATTTGTATTCGATTGACCAGTAATAGCGATCTTATTTACAGAAGAAATCGTACCGGCCGTAATTTCGGAGTTATCAGTAACATTCAATGCAGATGCGTACTTAATATAAGGAATCTCAGCCACAGTCCCTGCAATATTGATTGTGGGAGAAGAAGACCCCTTGGGAAGCCCATAGTACACACCCGTAACGCCCGTAGCTATTTCCGGTCGTCCAGCAATATTAATGAAGGAACCGTCAGAAATCGATACATTCTTGTTCGAAGTCAACGAAACGTAGCCAACACTGCCGCTATTCAGACTGATAGATAGCTTTCCTCTAGCCTTTACGCTCGATCCCTCATCCGACGAATTGGTCAGGTCGTTCTCGCAGAAAACATACCCATGAGAATCGCCCGCTTCATCCCTCAGCTCAACACCAGAAGCGTTCACGGCGATATCACCGTTTACAGCACTCCACTCTGCTCCATAAATAGAGCCAACATGGGAGCCGTGGACATTAACGGTAATAGATCCGCCAACGTTCGCTTTCTTCGAACCTTCAATAAAAGGGACATCATTGGGTATCGATCCACCTTTATCCCAGCCCCAAACATTCTCGTAAGCATCGATAACGACATCGCCATCGACCTCATAAACTCCATCTGGGATCATTTGTCCTGCGCCAATTATTGGCCAATTGCTATTAAGACGAAGCATTTTGTCGGTGTTTTCATAAGTACTGCTGCCCGCAATAATATGAATGTTGCCTTTAATAGGCGCAGGGTCACCAAAATGACCGCAAATTTCATTTACCCGACCCGAGCGAACATCAAGCGTCACGTTGCCGCGCATCTCGCAACCGTAAGTGCCTTCGATAGCAGGAGAAACTTCGGAGTTGGCATTGTCGTAAACAAGCGTGGCGTTACCACCTACATAAACAGCAGGAAAGCCGTTTCCATCGCCGCTCGACCCATCGCCGCGCATGCAACCGGGATTAACGTGATTACCGCTAGCCATGCGAAGGTTACCGCTGATCTCAAGATAGGTGTCATGCTCGACGGACCCTTGATATGAACCACCGATGACGTCATGAAGGCCAGCGCCACTACCAGGATTGATATATCCAGACGCGGCTATCACCACATGTGTGTGATCGACAGTCGACCTATAGCCACCGCCATAAAGTGTTTCAGAGAGGTTGAGCTCGCAGTTACGAGTGAAAACGGTATCGAAACCATTGCAATAGAATTTTCCTGAACCAACCACTTCGACGTTGTCAAAAGTACAAGATCCGGAAAGCATGGCACGGTTGGAGAAGTGCAAGGTTGCGCGATTATCACCGTCACTCGTCACGGTAATCTTCTTGTTAGCAACGCCGAAAGTCGAAACGTAATCTTGGGTCGGCACCACAAAAGACGAGCCGCCTTTTAGGACAAGTCTGATCTCCGATAAATTATCGGAGGCGATTTTATTCAGCGCATCCTCAAATGTTGATTGATCATTAACTTGATAAACACCAGATTCTGCTGCATCAGAATTCGATTCATCAGATGTTTCATTCACATTCACATCGTTTGACTGCTTATCCGAGACATCAGATTCAGGTTTTTGATCATCACTTGAAACGTATTGTCGTTAGACGAAGCCTCGACCGCCCCCCCCCCCCCT
>NZ_QSPG01000004.1:68150-128738 GCF_003436395.1 Collinsella sp. TM06-3
CCCCCCCCCCCCCCCCTTGACCCAGAATCACTATCAGCAGATTCATTAGACAGATTCTCCGAAGTCGTGTTTTGCTGAGGGTCATTATTCACTACTACGTCAGCAAATACGCTCGTAGGAATCGTATTAAACACGAACAAAAAAGAGACGAGCCAAACGAGAGCTCGCCTGCAGCGTGGCAATCTCACAAACCGCCCTTTCTACTCAACTGACATGAACCGGTAAAGGGCGACAAAATACCCAGAGGCAAAGGCATATATTTCACTCTTACTGAATGTACTGTCTGGCACATTGGTTTTAGTTTAATACCAGTGTTTTGTCTGACAAGAGAACGCGTTTATTGCCATGAAATAGAAACGACCAAAAATTAGTGTCACGACCAGCCAGAATTGATCGATGTGCATTAATTTCCTAAGACCTAATGAACAAACAATGAACAAACTCCACACCATAGCCATGGGGAAACTAGGAATTCGCCCGGAGAAGACGTTCGGCTTTTAGTTAAATAGTTAAAACGCTTCAGTTTATTGAAGCGTTTTAGTGTGCCTTTTACAGGAATCTTACCACTCACCGAATTATTTATTGCTATCATGCAAGACGTAGGGTAAATCTCCGATCGCAAGGAGACACAAATGGTGAAAAAGTCACCGGAAAACACTACTCCCGCAATTGTGGACAACGTAGAGGCGCTTGAGGCTAAGCTCGCTCAGATGCGAGAGGCCCAGGCGCTTTTTGCTACGTACACGCAGGAGCAGGTCGACAAGATCTTCTATGAGGCCGCCATGGCCGCCAACAAGGCTCGTATCCCGTTGGCGAAGATGGCCATCGAGGAGACCGGCCGCGGCGTTCTTGAGGACAAGGTCATCAAGAACCACTACGCCGCAGAGTACATCTACAACGCTTACAAGAACACCAAGACCTGTGGTGTCCTGGAGCGCGACGAGGCTTATGGCATCACCAAGATCGCCGAGCCCATCGGTATCGTGGGCGCCGTCATCCCGACGACCAACCCCACCTCCACTGCGATCTTCAAGACGCTGATCAGCCTGAAGACCCGCAACGCCATCATCATCTCCCCGCACCCGGCTGCCGCCAAGTGCACCATCGCCGCCGCCAAGCTCGTGCTCGACGCCGCCGTCAAGGCCGGCGCCCCCGAGGGCATCATCGGCTGGGTCGATGTCCCCTCCATCGAGCTGACCAACATGGTCATGCGCGACGTCGACATCATCCTCGCCACCGGTGGCCCGGGCATGGTCAAGGCCGCCTACTCCTCGGGCAAGCCCGCCCTGGGCGTTGGCGCCGGTAACACCCCGGTCGTCATCGACGACACCGCCGACGTGCTGCTCGCCGTCAACTCCATCATCCACTCCAAGACCTTCGACAACGGCATGATCTGCGCTTCCGAGCAGTCCGTGACCGTCATCGACACCATCTATGACCAGGTTAAGGCCGAGTTCCAGAAGCGCGGCTGCTACTTCGTCAAGCAGGGTGCCGAGATGGAGGCCCTGCGTGCCGCCATGTTCAAGAACGGCGCCCTCGATCACCGCATTCCCGGCATGGCTGCCGCCAAGATCGCCGAGCTCGCAGGCATCGAGGTTCCCGCCAAGACCAAGATCCTGATCGCCGAGGTCACCTCCACCGACCCCGCCAAGGAGGAGTTCTCCCACGAGAAGCTCTCCCCGGTCCTGGCCATGTACCACGCCAAGAACTTCCAGGAGGCCGTCGACAAGGCCGAGCACCTGGTGCTCGCCGGTGGCCCGGGCCACACCGCCTCTCTGTACGTGCACCCCGCCCAGGCCGAGAAGATCAGCCTGTTCGAGCACGTCATGAAGGCCTGCCGTATCGTCATCAATACCCCGTCCTCGCACGGCGGCATCGGTGATCTGTACAACTTTGGCATGAAGCCGTCTCTGACCCTGGGCTGCGGCTCCTGGGGCGGCAACTCCGTCTCCGAGAACGTTGGGGTGAAGCACTTGATCAACGTTAAGACTGTGGCCGAGCGCCGTGAGAACATGCTGTGGTTCCGCGCTCCTGAGAAGGTCTACTTCAAGAAGGGTTCCACGCCCGTCGCCCTCGACGAGCTCGGTACCGTCATGGGCAAGAAGCGCGCCTTCATCGTCACCGACCAGTTCCTCTTCAAGAATGGCAACACCCGCGCCATCGAGGCCAAGCTCGACGAGATGGGCATCGCCCACGACTGCTTCTACGACGTCGAGCCCGATCCGTCGCTGCAGTGCGCACGTCGCGGCGCCAAGCAGATGGCTCTCTTTGAGCCGGACGTCATCATCGCCGTCGGCGGTGGCTCCGCTATGGACGCCGGCAAGATCATGTGGATGATGTACGAGCACCCCGAGTGCAAGTTTGAGGACATGGCCATGGACTTCATGGACATCCGCAAGCGTATCTTCACTTTCCCCGAGATGGGCAAGAAAGCCTACTTCGTCGCCGTCCCGACCTCTTCGGGTACCGGCTCCGAGTGCACGCCGTTCGCCATCATCACCGACAAGGAGACCGGCATCAAGTGGCCGCTCGCCGACTACGCGCTGCTCCCCAACATGGCTATCGTCGACGCCGACAACTGCATGACCGCCCCGCGCGGCCTGACCGCTGCCTCCGGCATCGACGTCATGACCCACGCCATCGAGTCCTACGTCTCCATCATGGCTTCCGACTACACCAAGGGTCTCTCGGAGCGCGCTGCTAAGCTCGTCTTCGAGAACCTGCCCTCCAGCTTCACGAACGGCGCCAAGGACCCGCATGCCCGCGAGGAGATGCACAACGCCTCCTGCATGGCCGGTATGGCCTTCGCCAACGCCTTCCTGGGCCTCAACCACTCCATGGCCCACAAGCTCGGCGCCTTCCATCACCTGCCTCACGGCCTCGCCAACGCCGTCATCCTGACCCGCGTCATGCGCTACAACGCCGCCGAGGCTCCCGTCAAGATGGGTACCTTCTCCCAGTATCCTTACCCCAACGCACTGCACAACTACGCCGAGATGGCCAAGTACTGCGGCATCGAGGGCAAGGACGACAAGGAGGTCTTCGAGAACTTCATCACGAAGCTCGAGGAGCTCAAGGACTTCATCGGCGTCAAGAAGACCATCGCCGACTACGGTGTCGACGAGCAGTACTTCCTCGACACCCTCGACGAGATGACCGAGCAGGCATTCAACGACCAGTGCACCGGCGCTAACCCGCGCTACCCGCTCATGAGCGAGATCAAGGAGCTCTACCTGGACGCCTACTACGGCCGCGAGCCTCAGGACTACGCCGTCTGCTAGTTTTAGCACGGTTTTTAACGGCGGGGGTGCACGGGTGTTTCACACACCCCCGCCGTCGCTTCTATCGCATCGTTGAAAGGATGCAACCATGCTGCTACCCGATTCCAAGACCGAGCTCGTCCGCCGTGGCAACAAGGTCGTTTACGACCTGGGCGACAAGATCGTCAAGGTCTTTAACGAGACCAAGCCTGTCTCCGACGTGTTCAACGAGGCTTTGAATCTTGCCCGCATCAATGAGTGCGGCATCCGCAGCCCCAAGGCTCTCGAGGTTTCCCAGCTCGAGAACGCCAACGGCTGGGCGCTCGTGACCGAGAAGGTTCCGGGCACCACCCTTGCCGAGAAGATGACTGCCGAGCCCCAGCGCTTTGGTGAGTATCTCGAGATGTTCGTCGACCTCCAGATCGAGATCCACGGCTACACCTCCCCGCTGCTCAACCGTCAGCGCGACAAGTTCGCCCGCATGATCGACAGCCTTGATCAGCTCAATGCCACCACGCGCTACAACCTTCAGGAGCGTCTGGACGGCATGACCAAGGAGTTCAAGGTCTGCCACGGCGACTTCAACCCCTCCAACGTCATCGTCGGCGACGACGGCCAGCTCTATGTGTGCGACTGGGCACACGCCACCCAGGGCTCCCCTGCTGCCGACGTTGCCACCACCTACCTGCTCTTCGCCCTCAACAGCAAGGATCAGGCTGAGGCCTACCTGGAGCTCTACTGCGACCGCGCCGACATGCCCATGCAGGTCGTGCGTCAGTGGACGAGCATCGTCGCCGCTTCCGAGCTCGCTCGTAAGCGCAACGTGAACGATGAGTTCCTGAAGAACTGGATCGACGTCGTCGATTATCAGTAAAATCTGAGCGATTCACTTCGCATCGGAGGCACAAAGGGAAACCCCACAGCTCATATGGGCTGTGGGGTTTTCTCTTACCCGTCGAACTAATCCCTACAACAAAAAATGACTGCCCCGCATCTCATCCTAAGAGAGATACGGGGCAGTCTCGCAATTGCGTCAAATAGCAGAAACGTCGATTAGCGACGGGCAGCCTTCACAAGCTCGGCGACCTTATCGACGACCTCGTCGATCGCCACGTCCTCACGCTCGCCGGTAGCACGGTCCTTGAGCTCCACCGTGCCATTCTTGAGGCCACGCTTGCCCAGAACGACCTGATACGGGAAGCCCATAAGGTCGTTGTCGGCAAACTTAAAGCCGGGACGCTCATCGCGATCGTCGACGACGACCTCAATACCCTCGGCGCACAAGCCCTCGACGATTTGGTCGCAGACGGTTGCGCACTCCTCCTTCTTGGGATCGAGCGGAATCACAGCGACCTCGTACGGGGCAACGGAAACCGGCCAGACGATACCGTGCTCGTCGTTGTGCTGCTCCACGACGGCAGCAAGCGAGCGGGACACGCCCACGCCGTAGCAACCCATGATAAGCGGCTTCTCCTTGCCGTCCTCGTCCATAAAGGTGGCGCCCATGGCCTCGGAATACTTGGTACCCAGCTGGAAGACCTGCGAGACCTCGATGCCGCGAGCAGCAGAGAGCGGCTTGCCGCAGTGCGGGCAGGGATCGCCGGCAACGACGGTGACCAGATCTGCCCACTCATCGACGGTAAAGTCGCGCTCGGGGCAGGCACCGGTAAAGTGATAATCGACCTCGTTGGCACCGCAGGCCCACTGCTTGGACTCGCGCAGGCTCTCGTCGCACACCAGACGGATGCCCTCGGGCAAGTTAACCGGTCCGATAAAGCCCTTGTGCAGACCGTAGGTCTGGAGCTCCTCGTCCGTCATCATGCGATAACCCTTGCCAAAGACATGCTCGGCCTTGCAGTCGTTGAGCTCATGATCGCCCGGGACGATGGCCACGACGGGCTTGCCCTCGGCATCGATGAGCGCCAGGGACTTGCGCGTGCCGTTCTCGGGGAACCCAAAGAACTTAGCAACGGCCTCAATGGTGCCCATGCCCGGAGTCTCGACCTTGGTAAGCGTACCGTCACCGGGACCCTCAGTCACGACGACCTTGGTGCTTGCAGCCTCATCATCGGCGGCAAAACCGCAGTCATCGCAATAGACGAGAGAAGCCTCGCCGGCGTCGGCCAAAGCCATGTACTCGACGGAGGTATCGCCACCGATCTCGCCGGAGTCGGCAACGACGGGCAAGGCCTTGATGTAGCAGCGCTCGCAAATGTTAGCGTAGGCCTGCTTCATCTTGTCATACTCCTCCTGCAAGCTCTCCTGCGTGGCGGAGAAGCTGTAGGCATCCTTCATGATGAACTCGCGACCGCGCATTAGGCCAAAACGGGGACGGAACTCGTCGCGGAACTTATCCTGGATGTGATAGAGGTTCACTGGCAGCTGCTTATAGGAGCGCAGCTCGTTGCGCACCAGGGCCGTGACGGTCTCCTCGTGCGTGGGGCCCAGCACGAACTCGCGACCATGACGGTCGTCAAAGCGCACAAGTTCCTTGCCATAGGCATCGATACGGCCGGACTCACGCCACAACTCGGCATCGACCATGATAGGCATCATAAGCTCCTGGGCGCCGGCGGCGTCCATCTCGTCGCGCACGATGTTCTCAATCTTGCGAATCGAGCGCCATGCGAGCGGCAGGTAGGAATACAGACCGGCGGCCTCCTTGCGGATCATGCCGGCACGGAGCAGCAGGCGGTGGCTGGCGAGCTCAGCGCCCGCCGGATCCTCTTTAAGCGTCGGCGCATAGAGCTTAGACATATACATTGCTCGGGTCATTTATTTCTCCTCAATAAGCTTGTCGACCTCTGCCATAAGCGCGTCGACAATTTGGTCCTCAGCTACTTTACCAATGATCTGGCCATGCGAAAAGAGCAAGGCCTGACCACGTCCGCAAGCAACGCCTAGGTCGGCATCAGAAGCCTCACCGGGGCCATTAACGGCACATCCCATGACGGCAATCGAAAGCGGCGCGGAATAGTTCTTAAGCCGCTCGGTGACCTCCTCGGCGATGGGAATGAGGTTAACCTGGCAGCGGGCGCACGTGGGGCACGAGACAATCTCGGGACCACGGCGACGCAGGCCCAGCGACTGTAGAATTCCCCAGGCGACCGGCGGCTCCTCAACCGGATCGGCCGTGAGCGACACACGCATGGTGTCGCCGATACCTTCGGAAAGCAAGATACCCAAGCCTACAGAGCTCTTGATGGTGCCCTGAAGCTTGGTCCCCGCCTCCGTCACGCCCAGGTGAAGCGGAACGTGTGGAATCTCACGCGACAGGGCTCGATAGGTATCGAGCGTCGTTTGCACGCTATGGGCCTTGGCCGAAAGCACAATGTTCTTAAAGCCGCGGTCCTCAAAGTGCCGCACAAAGCGCTCGCTAGACATCACGAGCTTCTCGGGCTGCGTGAGGTCTTCGCGCTCGGCGATATCCTGCTCAAGCGAGCCCGCGTTCACGCCAATGCGAATCGCGCACCCAGCAGCGCCCGCGGCATCGATCACGGCATCGACCTTGGCCCAATCGCCAATGTTGCCGGGATTGATGCGGAGCTTGGCGGCACCGGCCTCAACGGCACCAATGGCGAGCTTATGGTTAAAGTGGATATCAGCGACAATCGGCACCGGAGACTCGGCACAGATGGTGCGGAAACCCTCAAGCGCGGCCTCGGTAGGCACGCTCACGCGCACGATATCGCAGCCAGCCTGCGCCAACGCGCACACTTGCGCAAGCGTTGCCTGGGCATCAGCGGTATCGGTGCAGGTCATAGACTGAACCACGACCGGAGCGCCACCACCGATCTGCACGCCGCCCACATGCACAGGGCGCGTCAACTCGCGAGGCAAAGGATGGGATAAGGACAATCCAAACACTCCCCTACAGAATAAATCGAAGGATGTCGGAACGAAGCATATAAACAAACAGCAGTGCAAAGAGCGCGATGCCGACATAGCTGACGATTGTCTGTACTTTGAGCGGCAGCTCGCGGCCCGCAATCTTTTGAATGATCTCGATGACCAGCTTGCCGCCATCGAGTGGTGGGATGGGCAGCAGGTTCATAAAGCCAAGCGAGAACGAAATGAGGGCGGCAAACGAAAGGAACGTGGCAGGGCCGGCAGCAGCGGCCTGTGAGGACATAACGCTAATACCCACGATCGAAGAAGACTGATCGAGAATCTCCATCGTATGCTGCGGCTGGAGCAGGCGCATCACGCCATCCGCTGTCTGCACGACATAGGAGAACGACAGGCGAGCCGACGTGATGGGGTCTAAACGGACCACCTGCGTAGAGGCATACACACCTAGGCGCTCGTCCTCTTTGAGCGCAACCGTGGTCGAATGCTGCTTGCCGTCACGCTCGTACTCGATGGCGATATCGTCCTTACCGGCGGCCTTGCCGATGGCATCGTAGACATCCATCCAAGTGGAACATGAGACACCGTCAACCGAAAGGATCGCATCACCGGCCTCGATACCCGCCTTGGCGGCAATAGACCCCTCGTCAACCTGACCGATCACGTTGGTATCCATCGGCACGGTGACACCCGCAATGGAATAGATGCTCATAAGGAGCAAAAAACCCGTCAAGATATTGACGATAATGCCCGCGAGCAGCATAAAGGCGCGCTTGAGAAAGCCTTGGCCAAGATAGGTGTGCGAGCGCTCTTGCGCAAGGAACTCGGCCTCGCCGCACGGCAGCTCCCACACATCGCCCTCGGCAGTCGCATGTTCGCGATCGAAATGGCGACCATCAAAGGTGGTATAGCCTGCCGTGTCTCGCGGCAACGTCTGATATTTGGTGGGATAGTAGCTCGGCGAGGGCTTCTCCCCTTCCTCATACCAGGGCGCGATGGAGCCCCAGCCCAGCAAAAGGGCGCATGCCTCGAGCACAACCTCCTCGGAAAGCTCGAGCTCGACAGCAAGGTCGGCCACGGTCACGCGACCATGACGATAGATAGCCGCGAGCACGCGATCGGCGCACGAAACATCGGTCGGATCCATACCGCAGATGGCAGCGTAGCCACCAAGCAGCAGCGGGGTCACGCCAAACTTGGTTCCAATGCGACGCGACGTGTAATGGATGTCAAAGCGGCACGGCAGACCCAAAAAGAACTCGGTCACACGGACGCCGCAGGCACGCGCCGCCAAAAAGTGGCCGCCCTCGTGCAAAAACACGAGGACGGAAAGCATCAGCAGGCCCCAAAAGACCGATGAGAGAACGCTCAGAACAGTATCCATAAAACGAAAAAGCAATCCTTATGGGTTAGGAACGGGTTGCGGCGAGCACCTGCGCAGCCTTTTCACGCGCCCACGCATCGATGTCGCGAAGCTGCTCAAACGAATCGACCGCCTGCATATCGTGGGCGTCCATGCAGGATTCCACAATGCGATCGATATCGGTAAAGCTGCAGCCATCGTGCAGGAAGGCATCGACGGCAACCTCGTTGGCGGCATTGAGCACGCACGGCATGGTGCCACCCGTCTTGCCGGCACGCTCGGCCAGTGCCAGACAGCGGAAGGTATCCATGTCGGCAGCATCAAACGTGAGCTGCCCCAGCTCGCGGAAATCGATACGAGGCGCCGGGGTATCCCAACGCTTGGGATACGAGAACGCGAACTGGATGGGAATACGCATGTCGGATGCACCGAGATGCGCCATCACGGAGCCGTCGGCGAACTCGACCATAGAGTGAATCTTGGACTGACGCTGCACGACCACGTTAATGAAATCGAGGTCGCAGTTAAACAGATGCATGGCCTCAATGCGCTCCAGGCCCTTGTTCATGAGGGTGGCGGAGTCAATGGTGATCTTGGCACCCATGGCCCACGTGGGATGCGCGAGGGCATCGGCACGCGTCACGCGATCGAGCTCGTCGCGCGTGCGGCCAAAGAACGGACCGCCCGAGCAGGTGAGCCAAATGCAGTGGGCCTCGCGCGGGTTCTCCCCCAGATAGCACTGGTAGATGGCGGAATGCTCAGAGTCGACCGGAATAAGCTGGCCCGGTTGTGCCAACGGCATAAGCAAGTCGCCACCGACGACGAGGGACTCCTTGTTGGCAAGGGCAAGGCGCTTATTCGAGGTCAAGGCCGCATGGCTCGCCTCGAGACCGGCGGCGCCCACAATAGCGACGAGCACGCAGTCGACATCGTCGCGACGCGCGAGCTCGCAAACCGCCTGCGCGCCAACGCCGAGCTTCGTTCCCTCGGGCAACTCCTGCAGCACGGCGTCATCGCCATGAGCGGCATCGGCCACGGCAACCGCCGGAACCGAGAACTCACGGGCAGCGGCAACGAGCTCAGAGGTACTGGAGTTAACGGACAGCGCCGTCACCTGCAGGCGATCGGCATGCTGGCGGCACACATCGAGCGCCTGGGTGCCGATAGAGCCTGTACAGCCCAGGATGGCAACGCGGAGACGTCCATCGGAGCCATACGTCGTCTGGAAAGACATTACAGCACGCCTCCGATCATCAGCAACAGCTGCGCGGTGATGCAGCCGAAGATAAGCGAATCGCTACGATCGAGCATGCCGCCGTGGCCCGGGATAAGGTTGCCGGAATCCTTGACGCCCACACCGCGCTTGATGCGCGACTCGATAAGGTCGCCGATAACGCCCAGAATGGACACAACCACGCCGCACAGCAGCGCATAGGGCAGGCTGAGCTTGTAGAAGTGCGTCGCCCACAGGATGAGCCAAATCAAAACCGAGCCCAGGATGCCGCCGACAAACCCCTCCCAGCTCTTTTTGGGAGAAATCTTGGGAACCATCTTGTGCTTGCCGATACGGCTGCCCACGATGTAGGCAAACGAATCGGAGACCCAAAGGGACGCGCAAACGCCCACTGAAAGCAGGGCACCGGCAAAACCGGGCACGGCATCGCGCAGCAGCACGATAGCCGACAGCATAAAGCCAGTGTAGATGGGACCCATGAGCGTCACTGCCACATCAGAGATGCGGGTACGCGGCGACCAGACATACCAAATGCCCACAGCGAGCATCAGGGCAAAAAGCAGGGCATTCAGCAACATCGAATCGCCCAACGCCGACAGCGGAAAGAGTACGGCGGCAGCGATACCCATGCGCTCGTTAGCCATCTTGCCATCGAGCCTTGTCATACGGAAAAACTCATAGCAGCACAGACCGCTCATGACAGAAACAAAGATGGCCGTGGGCACGATACCCAAAACCAGGCACAGGATAAAGACAACGGCGTAGACGATACCGGCGGCGGCACGGGTAATAAAGCCCGCCAGCCACGAACCGGTGCCGCTCTTCGCTGCAGGCGCTCCCGCAGTGGCAGCTTTGCGCGCAGGCGTCTTGGGAGCAGATGCCTTGGGACGATCGGACACGATTAAGCCTCCTCGGTCTTGCTCAGTCCACCAAACCTACGGTCACGGCCCTGATAGGCCAAAATGGCGTCGACAAGGCCCCAACGATCAAAGTCGGGCCAATAGGTATCGGTGACGTAGAACTCGGAATAAGCCACCTGCCACAGCAGATAGTTCGAAAGGCGCAGCTCACCAGAGGTGCGAATCACAAGCTCAGGATCGGGAAGGCCGGCAGTATAGAGGTGGGAAGCCACCATGTCGTCATCAATTGCGGCAGGATCGATCTTACCGGCGGCAGCGTCGAGTGCAATCTGACGGACAGCGCGGGTAATCTCGGCACGCGCGCCGTAGTTGACGGCAAGCGCCAGCGTCATACCGGTGTGATCGGCGCACTCGGCAAGACCGCGTTCAAAAACGTCGCGGGTCTTCTTGGGCAGCGCGGAAATGTCGCCCAAAAAGACAACGCGCACGTTTTCGCGCTTCAGAAGAGGCAGCTCGTCGATAAACGTCTTGGCAAACAGATGCATCAAGACGTTGACCTCATGCTGCGGACGGTTCCAGTTTTCGGTAGAAAACGCATAGGCAGAAAGCACGTCGACGCCCAGGCGCACGCAGGCGGTAATGATCTCGCGCAGCGAGAGGATACCTGCCTTATGACCCTCGGTGCGTGCAAGACCGCGCGACGTGGCCCAACGACCGTTGCCGTCCATGATGCACGAGATATGGTGCGGAATGTTATTGAGGTCAAGGTCGGAAAAACCGACGCCCGCAGGGGCGTCGGCAAAGTACTCGACCAGTTTATGCTCGTCGTATTGCACCTTAGATCTCCATGACCTCGGCTTCTTTTTCCTTCAGAAGCTCCTCGACCTTGGCGACATACTCATCGGTGTGCTTCTGGACCTTGGCCTGCTCGCGACGGACATCGTCCTCGGTGAGCTCCTCATCGCGCTCGAGCTTATTGTTGAAGTCGCGACGGATGTTACGGATAGACACCTTAGCCTGCTCGGCGTACTCGCGGCACTCCTTGACGAGCTCGCGACGGCGCTCCTCAGTGGGCGCCGGGAACGGCAGACGAACGACGGTGCCATCAGAGTTGGGGGTAATGCCCAGATCGGAAGCGCCGATGGCCTTGACGATAGCGTTGATGAGCGCCTTGTCCCACGGCTCGATGAGCAGCATGTGAGCCTCGGGGGTCTTGACGGCGGCAACCTGCGTGACCGGCGTGGGGACACCGTAATAATCAACGGTGATGTCGGACAGAATGTTGGCGTTGGCGCGACCGGTACGGACCTTGGAGAAGTTATGCTTGAGGGACTCGAGCGACTTGTCCATATGGGCGGTGATGTTCTCTGCCATGCTTAATCCTCCTGATAGACGAGCGTGCCGACGGGCTCACCCGCGAGCGCGCGCTTGACGGTGTCCTCGCCATCGATGTTGAGGACCAAAATAGGCATACGGTTATCCTGGCACAGAGCCGTAGCCGTGGAATCCATAACCTGCAGGCCGCGAACGAGAACCTCGTGATAGGTAATCTTGTCAAAACGGACGGCATCGGCGCACTTGACGGGATCCTTGTCGTAGATGCCGTCAACCTTGGTGGCTTTAATCAGAATCTCGGCGCCGATCTCGCACGCACGAAGAGCCGCGGCGGTGTCGGTCGTAAAGTACGGATTGCCCGAACCGGCAGCGAAGATGACGACGTTGCCCTTGGACAGATGGTTGATAGCGCGGCGACGAATATAGGGCTCGCAGATCTCGTTCATCTGGATAGCGCTCATCACGCGGCAGGGAACATCGTTGTGCTCGAAGGCATCCTGCAGGGCGAGCGCGTTCATAACGGTTGCCAGCATGCCCATGTAGTCGGCCTGAGCACGCTCCATGCCACCGGCAGCGCCGGCCATGCCACGGAAAATATTGCCGCCGCCGACAACGACGCCGACCTCATGGCCAACGGCGAGCAGCTCCTTGACCTGCTTGGCAAGATGGTCGGTAACCTTGGGGTCAATGCCATATTGGCCGTCGCCCATCAGTGCTTCGCCGGAAAGCTTAAGAAGCACGCGTTTATATCGGATGTCGGACAAAGCGATCCTCCTTTAATTAGACTCTCAATATGATATCAAAGGCTCTGATAAGAGCCATGAAAAAGCAGGCTGTGAGTAAAACCCACAGCCTGCTCATTACCAGCTACAAGAGCTTATTTACTCGCCACGGACCAGACGGTCAAAGGCAACGACGGTAATGGTGTCGCCGAGCTCCTTGGAGACCTGCTCAGCGTACTTCTTGATGGTGAGGGAGCTGTCCTTGATGAACTCCTGCTCGGTGAGCACGGACTGCTTGTAGAACTTCTCCAGACGGCCGACAGCCATCTTCTCCTGGATAGCCTCGGGCTTGCCGGACTCGGCAGCCTGGGCCATGTAGATCTGCTTCTCGTGCTCGACGGTCTCGGCCGGAACCTGATCGCGGGTGGCGCAGATCGGTGCGACGGCGGCAACCTGAAGGGCAACGTCGTGAGCGAAGGTCTTGAAGGACTCAGCCTGAGCGGTCTCGGCCTTCTCGAAAGCAAACTCGACGAGGACGCCGATCTTACCACCCATGTGGATGTAAGAAGCGAGCGCGCCGTTCTCGGCCTTGCGGGCAGCGAAGCGGGAGATCTTCATGTTCTCGCCCATGATGTGAATCATCTCGGTGAGCTCGGAGGAAACGGTCTCCTCGCCCATCGGCTTCTCGAGCAGAGCGTCGACGTCAGCAGGCTCGGTGGTAGCGACAACCTCAGCGACCTTGGAAGCAAAGCCAGTGAACTTGGCGTTGGAGCCAACGAAGTCGGTCTCGCAGGAGAGCTCGAGCAGAGCGCCGGTCTTGCCATCCTCGGAGACGAACGCGGCGACAGCGCCCTCGTTGGTCTCACGGCCAGCCTTCTTGGCAGCCTTGGCAAGGCCGTTCTTACGCAGAACGTCGACAGCGGCGTCCATGTCGCCGTCAGCCTCGACGAGAGCCTTCTTGCACTCCATCATCGGGGAGTCGGTCATCTCGCGGAGCTGCTTGACCATAGCGGCGGTAATCTGTGCCATTGTGGTTCCTTTCAAAGAGATGAAAAAGAATTAACTAAGACTGATTTACTCGGCCTTGGGCTCAGCGGCCATCTCGGCCTCGGAGACCTGCTCCTTGCCGGAGCCAGCGAGGCAGGCGTCAGCCATGAGCTCGCACATAAGGGTGACAGCAGAGATAGCGTCATCGTTGCAGGGGATGCCGTACTCGACCTCGTCGGGATCGGAGTTGGTGTCGATCAGAGCGACGACGGGGATGTTCAGGCGCTGAGCCTCCTTGATGGCGTTCTCCTCGCGCTTGGTGTCGATGACGAAGAGAGCCTGGGGCAGACCCTTCATGTCGCGGGCACCACCGAGGTTGGTCTGGAGCTTGGTGAGCTCCTTGCCGAGAACAGCCTGCTCCTTCTTGGGGAGCACTGCCATGCGGCCGTCCTCGACCATGGCCTCGAGCTCCTCCATGCGGTTGATGCGGGAGCGGATGGTGACGAAGTTGGTAAGCATGCCGCCGAGCCAACGCTGGTTGATGTAAGGCATGTTGGCGCGCTCAGCAGCGTTCTTGACGGCCTCCTGAGCCTGCTTCTTGGTGCCGACGAACAGCACGTTGCCGCCCTTGGCGACGTTCTTGACGAAGGTGTAGGCCTGGTCGGCGTCGAGGATGGTCTGCTTGAGGTCGAGGATGTAGATGCCGTTGCGCTCACCGAAGATGAACGGCTTCATCTTGGGGTTCCAGCGACGGGTCTGGTGACCGAAGTGGCAGCCGGCCTCGAGCAGGGTGCGGATATTAATCTTGGTAGCCATGTTAAACCTCCTGTGGTTTGCCTCCGCGCGGGGTCATCCTCCAAAACCAACCCGGACATGTGCTACCAAAGCCCGGGCACCACGGTATGAAGTAGCCGCGCGTGCGTGATAAAAACCTGTTGCCGTGAAGCAACCCGATGAATGATAGCAGGAATGCATCTTCCTGCCAACCCGCAATCAAAACCACACACCTGAGCGCGGCGCGGGACGTCCCAGCCACTATTCGCCGCGGGGATGGGCTTGGGACACAGCCCGCTTAAGCCGATCGGGTGTGAGATGCGTGTAGATCTGCGTCGTGGACAGGCTCGCATGGCCCAGCAGCTCTTGAACCGAGCGCAGGTCCGCACCGCCCTCGAGCAAGTCGGTCGCAAAGGTATGGCGCATCGCATGCGGGGCGATGTCGGCAGGCATGCCGGCGAGCGTCGCCAGCGTATGAAACCGCCGCCTGAGCATGGCGGCACTCATGCGATTACCGCGCGCCGATATAAGCAGCGGATGCGGCCCGGTAACGGGGTCACGACGCTTTGCCTGAGCGAGCAACTCCGGCCTCCCCTCCTCAATATAGAGACGCGTCGCCTCGAGCGCACGACGATACAGAGGGACGATACGTTCTTTGCTCCCCTTGCCCCACAGGCGCAGCGTGCGTTCGGACCACGCAATGGACTCCACATTGAGTGCTGCGAGCTCAGAGATACGGGCGCCCGAGGCATAGAGCAGCTCGAGCATCGTCGCATCGCGCAGTCCCGCGGGTGTTGAGGTATCAGGCGTCTTGAGCAGCGCCTCCACCTGTTGGGTCGTCAGCACACCGGGTAGATCGCGCGGGAGCTTGGGCGAGGAAATTGCCGAGACCACATCGCCCTCCACGACCCCCTCGGCAGCCATCCATCGATAGAGCGATCGGATAGCCGACAGATGCGCCGCAAGCGTTCGGGGAGCCACCTGCTCACGCGAAAGCTCGGCAAGATAGCGGCGAATGGTGCGCACGTCGGCAGCGAAAGCATCGATATCCTCGCGCTCGCACCAGGCAGCAAAGCGCTCCAGCCTCGAGCCATAGGCCGTCACCGTGTTGGGAGAAAGTCCCTCGACACGTGAGATATAGGCGATAAACGAGTCGACGGTGTCGTACAGGTCAAAGGCTATGACCGGTCGCCTCCAAACAGATCAGGACGAGTGGCCAGATAGGCATCAAGGGCCTCGAGCGCACGGTCCGTATAGGCCTGGTAGCGGTCGCGCTTGCTGTGGCGCTTACCATCCTCGAGTGGCGGCACCAGGCCAAAGTTGACATGCATGGGCTGATAGCCCACGGTGGCAGGATCGGTCGCATAGCCCACGAGCGCACCCAGGGCACCCACACGCGGCAACTCGACGCCCGCGGCACCGATAGCATCGGCATAGGTGTTGAGCGCCGCGAGCAGACCTGTCGCCACGGCTTCCATGTACCCCTCGGTGCCGGTGATCTGACCGGCCAGGCGCACACCGGTACCGGGCACGGCGAAGGTGCCATCGAGCACGTGCGGGGCGTCGACAAAGGTATTGCGGTGCATGACACCGTAGCGGAAGAACTCAGCGTTCTCCAGGCCCGGCACCATATGGAAGACGCGCTTCTGCTCGCCAAAGGTCAGGTTGGTCTGGAAGCCCACCAGGTTATAGGCGGTCTTCTCCTTGTTCTCGGCGCGCAGCTGGATCGCCGCCCAGGGGCGACGTCCGGTACGCGGGTCGGTGAGGCCGACGGGCTTCATGGCGCCAAAGCGAATGGCGTCCTTGCCGGTGCGCGCAACTTCCTCGGCAGGTTGGCAGGCCTGGAACAGATCGCCGCCCTCAAAGTCTTTGAGCACCACGCGGTCGGCCGTGGTAAGTGCCTCGATAAAGGCCTCGTACTCCTCCTTGTTGAGCGGAGCGTTGAGATAGTCGCCGCTCCCCTGCTCCTCGTAGCGCGACTGCGAAAACAGCACGTCCATATCGAGCGTGGAGGCATCGACGATCGGCGCCGCGGCATCGAAGAACGCAAGGGCGTCGCCACCGACGAGCTTCATGACCTCTTCGCTCAGCGCCGGTGAACACAGCGGGCCCGCGGCAATGACCACGTGGCCCTCGGGAATCTGCGTGACCTCGCCGTGCGCGACCTCGATATTGGGACGGGCGGCAACCTCGGCCTCGACAAGCTCGGAAAACTTGACGCGGTCGACCGCCAGGGCACCGCCGGCGGGAACAGCCGCGCGATGGGCGCAATCGAGCAGGACTGAACCCATGCGCTTAAGCTCGGCCTTCAGCAAACCAGCCGCGGAATCCGGACGGGTCGACTTAAACGAATTGGAACAGACGAGCTCTGCCAGGTGATCGGTATGGTGGGCCGGGGAGCTCACCTGGGGGCGCATCTCGCACAGCTTTACGGAAAACCCGCGATCCGCCAGCTGAATCGCGCACTCCGAACCCGCCAGACCGCCACCGATAACCGTCACCTGATCAAACAGCATCTGCAAACACCTTTCTAATTGACATGTTTTCCATTGTGACCGAAGGGTGTCTGGGCGTGAAGAGCAAACTTGGAGGGCGCATACCTTCCATCCATCATGCGCTCGATAAGGCCCTCGAGCTCAAGCGAACCCAGGAGCTTAAGTACGCCAACGGCATCGAGCGAGACGAGTGCCGCGATGTCGTCGACCTTGAGCGGAGAGGCGATGAGTGCATGCATCACGGTCTGCTGTGTTTGATCCAGGTCGGCAATGCCGGGAGCATCGGGGCGCGAGTAGCGCAGGGTGCCGTAGATGCGTGAAATAGCCATCTCGATAGATTCCTCGTCGATGATGCAGCAGGCACCGTTCGCAATGAGGTAATTCGTGCCACGCGACTCGGGCGATAGGATCGACCCCGGCACGGCAAGAAGTTCTCGCCCCAAATCCATAGCAGCCTCGGCTGTAGAAAACGTCCCGGAAGGCATACCCGCCTCGGATACAAAGAGGGCTTGCGACAAGGCCGCGATTACGCGATTGCGGCGCGGAAAGGCAAACTTGCGCGGACCCATGCCCCACGGAGAGATCGACACGACCGCGCCACCCGTATCGAGCGTGCGCGTAATAAGCCCCGCGCTCGAACGCGGGTAGACCACGTCGGCGCCCGTCCCCAGCACCACGACGTGTTTACCGCCAGCGTTGACCGCAGCCCAACCCGAGGCCTGGTCACAACCGACCGCGCCGCCCGAGACTACCGTCACGCCCGCCTCGACCGCCACCTTTGACGCAAGCTCTGCCACGGCAAGACCATACGGCGAGGCCTTGCGCGCGCCGATGATGGAGAGCGCGGGCGTCGAAAGCACCTCGGGGTTGCCGCGCACATAGAGCGTCTGGGGTACATCAGAAAGCTCCAAAACGGTCTCGGGATACAACGTATCACCTGGATGCAGCTCAAAGGTCCCCTCGGCCATCATTGGTCCCTCCTTCCCTGGTACATCGCCGCCTCGAGCACGTGGTCCTGCGTCACCTGCTCGCTCTCGGCGACGTCGGCGATTGTACGAGCGATACGCACCAGGCGCACGATACCGCGACCCGTGAGATGTGTGCGCTTCGACAGGCCGAGTACACACTTCTCCGCCGCATCATCGAGCTCAAAGGTCGAAACGACGCCGTCAATGGACCGCGTCTCGTCATCCTCGACCTCGGCATCCGCATCGTCCATACGGGATTCGCGCCAAGCGCGAAAAGCGCGACCGCGCACAACGTAGTCACGTAACTCGGCAGACGACATACCCTCCGCACCCTCGATAATCACTTGGGGGTCGGGACGGGTCACATCGATCATCATGTCGATACGGTCGGCCAAAGGACCGCGCAGCTTTGACCGATAGCGCTCGACCATCGCCGCCGAGCAGCGACACGGTACCTCACGATCGCCCAAAAAGCCGCAGGGGCAGGGATTGCTCGCAGCCAGCAGCTGAAAGCGCGACGGGAAGGTAAAAACCCCGTCGACGCGTACGATCCTGACGTAGCCGCGCTCGATGGGCTGACGCAGCGTCTGCAGCACACTCGTGGGAAACTCGGCAAGCTCGTCCAAAAAGAGCACGCCGCCATGAGCCAGGCTGATCTCACCCGGATGCACCGGGCGCCCTCCGCCAATGAGGCCAGCCGTTGATATGCTGTGATGGGGACTTCGAAATGGCCGATGACCTGCCAATAAGCCATCGATGTTCTCGCCCAAGACCGAATGGATGCACAGCGCCTCCTGCTGGTCCTCAACGGAAAGCTCGGGCAGGATGCCGGTCATACGACGGGCGAGCATCGTCTTGCCCGATCCCGGGGACCCGACCATAAGCAAACCGAGCTCACCCGCTGCCGCCAGCGCCATGCCGCGTTTGGCGACTTCCTGCCCCAGTACGTCGGCATAGTCGAGTTCGGGCTCAAAGGTCGCCTCGAGCACTTCAGAATCCAAGTAGTGCCGCGCGGCATCGCCCATGCCATGGGCAAGCTGAGACAAATGATCGATGAATCCACAATCCACGCCCGCGAGTGGCACATGCTGGTCTGACCTGCCGGCGATAAAAGACAGCCCCATATCACGCGCCAATAGCTGAAACGCCACCTCGCCCTTGACAGGAAGCACCGTACCGTCCAAGCCAAGCTCACCTGCGATAAGACAACGATCGAGGTTGTCGCGGGGAATCTGACCATCGGCCGCCAATACCGCGATGGCGATGGGCAGATCAAAGCCGCTACCGGTCTTGCGAATATCGCCAGGCGCCAGATTGACCGTAATGCCCGAGCGCGGGATTTCAAACCCGGCGGAGCGCATCGCGCAGCGAATACGACCGCGTGACTCCATCACCTCCATACTCGGAATGCCGAGCATCTGAATGCCCGGAACGCCGCCGGCAAGCGAGACCTCGACCGTGACGTGAATCGCCTCGACGCCACGGATGCAGGCCGCGTGAACGGCAAACGTCTCGAACGCCATCACGACACCTGCCAATCGAACGCGTTGTACTGATGCTCGATCTCGGCGATATGCCCGCCACGAATGGTGACGCCCACGGCATCGAAGCGAATCGCCTTGAGCGGATAATGCTCCATGAGATAGCAACTTGCGATGCGGCGGTAGCGGCGTTGCTTTTGGGCGTCCACGGCCTCCTCGGGAAAGACCCGCGTGCTGCAATCCAGTGCGACGCGTCTGGTCTTGACCTCGGCCATCACCACGACATCGTCGAGCTCATCGAGCAGCACCAGATCGGCCTCGCCCTCGGTGCAACGATAACCCTGCTCCAGCAAGGTGTAGCCGCGCTCGTTAAAGTAGTCGATGGTGATCAGCTCGCCCAGCATGCCCAGCTCGCGGGGACTGAGTCCCTTGATAAACTCGGGCGTCATCGCCCCGCAGTCGAGCTCGCCGTTTTCCCAACGCTCCTTGAGCTGCTGCGTCTTGCTCTTTTTGCTTGCGGCACTCATGGGGTCTCCTTTCCCGCACACTGCATTGCCCCGATGATGAGGGCACCTTTCATGCGGGTAAGTACCGGAAGCAAACCAAAAGCTGACCAAATGCCGTCAAAAAACGGGCCGTACGCAGCAATGCTGTTGCATACGGCCCGCTGCCAGCAGGTTTATAAAACCCCTGAGGTCCCTGTCTCCACAATTGACCTAGAAAAGGCGCTCAGTCTGCAGAAAGTTTCCGCAAAAGCTCACGCGGTGCAGTGGACAAAGTCCATGTTTGCGAATGGCCTCGATGTGCTCGGGGCTTGCGTAGCCTTTCGATTCGGCCAAATGGTACTCGGGATACTCGGCATCGTACTCGACCATCATCTCATCACGCGTGACCTTGGCCATGATGGACGCCGCGGCGATACAGGCGATCTTGGCATCGCCCTTCACCACGTCGCGCTCGTTGGGAACGGCGCCCAAGGGGTTACCGTCCATAAGCACGCAATCGGGCTCGAGCCCCGTATCGGCCACGGCGCCCGCGACAGCGGCTCGAATGGCGCGGGCCATGCCCATCTCATCGATATCCTTAGGCGCGATATGGCAAAAACCAATTGCCGTCGCCACCTCGGCAATCTTCACTGAGAGCAACTCGCGGCGCGCCGGCGTGAGCTTTTTGGAATCGTTGATGCCCCAGACGCGCGGCTCCATAGGAAGGCAGACGGCGCATACCGTCAAAGGACCGGCCACCGATCCGCGACCCACCTCGTCGACACCAACGACTACCCCATCGCCGCCAAGCTCATGCATAAGCTCGTACATGTCATTGACGCGCTCGCGCTCGGCAAGTTCCTTGGCATGGCGCTTAAGAGCACGCTCGCAAGCCTTGATCACCTGCTGGCGCGGGTCCTCGCGATAATGCTCCACGAGGGCGGGGATCTCCTCAAACGTAGCGCTCGCCAACTCACCGGCAACCTGCGATGCCGAAACCGAGCTCGTCATATTGGCCATACCAGGCCCTCCTTGCATGCAAATCAGATAAAAAGAAGGGCCACCCGAAGGTGACCCTTGTGTCCAAACGAGTGGACAGACGCTGCGATCTTCTTAGCGCTTCTCGGGGATGCGAGCAGCCTTGCCCACCTTGTCGCGGAGGTAGTACAGCTTGGCGCGACGGACGCGACCATGACGAACGACCTCGAGCTTGGCGATCTTGGGGCTGTGAAGCGGGAAGGTACGCTCAACACCGACACCGAAGGACATCTTGCGGACGGTGAAGGTCTCGCGGGCACCGGCGCCGGCCATGCGGATGACGTCGCCCTGGAAGACCTGAATGCGCTCGCGGTCGCCTTCCTTAATGCGGTAGTGAACCTTGACGTTGTCGGCGACGCGAACCTGAGGAATGTCCTCGCGGATCTGCTGACGCTCGATTGCGCGGATGTAATCCATGTGCAATTCCTTACTCTTCTAGAGGTGCCGTACCACCTTGGCCGGCACGTAGTTGAACAAACGTATTCGAGTATACACGCGCGGGTTTCTGCTGCAAGAACAATTTTTTGCGCAGACAAAAAGACAAAACCCGCACATGATAACCGCCCGTCTCACGAATGAGACGGGCGGCATGAAGGGGGCTACGCTAGGCGTCTAAACCCAAAACGTTAGGCGGAACGCTTGGCCTCGAGCTTGGCCTGAGCGGCAGCCAGGCGCGCGAGGGGCACGCGATAGGGCGAGCAGGACACGTAGTCCACGTCGGCCACGTTAAACAGGCCCTTGATGGACTTGGGGTCGCCGCCGTGCTCGCCGCACACGCCAAAGTGCATGTCGGGATTGGTGGCGCGGCCCTTCTCGACGGCCAAGCGCACGAGCTCCAGCACCGCCGCGTCGATGGTCTCGAAGGGGTTGTCTTTCAGGATCTTTTTATGCATGTACAGCGGGATGAACTTGGCCTCGGCGTCATCGCGCGAGAAGCCAAAGGTCGTCTGGGTGAGGTCGTTGGTGCCAAAGCAGAAGAAGTCGGCATGATGGGCGATCTCGTCAGCGACCATGCAGGCACGCGGCAGCTCGAGCATCGTGCCCACGGGAATATTGAGCTCGACGCCTTCCTCGGCGGAAACCTCGGCGATCACGCGCTCGATAACCTCGCGGGTCTGGACATGCTCGGCCGTGATGGAAACGAGCGGAACCATGATCTCGGGGCGCGGGTCGACACCCTCCTTGATAAGGCGGGCAGCGGCCGTGGCGACGGCGCGAACCTGCATGAGCGGCAGATCGCCAAAGACGACGGACAGGCGCACGCCGCGCAAGCCCAGCATGGGGTTGGACTCGACCATGCCGTCAATGCGACGCAGGCGGGCGCGCAGGGCAGTGAGCTCCTCCTCGGGAGCGCCGGCGGCCTCCTTCTTGGTGATGGCGACCTCGAGCTCGCGAGGATTATCCAGGAACTCATGAAGCGGCGGATCGAGCAGGCGGACGACCACATCGCGACCGGACATGGTCTTGAACATCGCCAGGAAGTCCTCGGTCTGAACCTTGAGCAAGTCGGCCAGGGCCTGCTGCTTCACGGCCTCATCGTCAGACAGGATAAAGCTCTGGATGATGTTCTTGCGATCGCCCAGGAACATGTGCTCGGTGCGGCACAGACCGATGGCCTCGGCGCCAAACTCGAGCGCGAGCTCGGCATCCTCGGGGTTGTCGGCGTTGACGCGCACGTGGTTGGCGTGGCCACCGGTCTCGTCCAAACGGATCTCATCGGCCCAAGACAGGATGGTGTCCAGGTCGCCGGTGAGCTCTGCAGAGACCAGGTCGACCGCGCCGTCGACGACGATACCCTGGGTGCCGTCGATGGAGATGACATCGCCCTCGCGCAGCACGCGGTCGCTGCCCTCGATGCGCACGACCTTCTCTGCCGCGTCAATGTGGAAGCGCTCAACGCCGCAAACGCAGGGCGTACCCATGCCGCGGGCGATAACGGCGGCATGGCTCGTCTTGCCACCGTGGCTGGTCAGGATGCCCTCGGCGGCGACCATGCCCTTCAGGTCGTCGGGGTTGGTCTCCCAGCGGACCAGAATGACCTTGTGGCCCTCGTTGGCGCGCGCGACGGCGTCATCACTCGAGAACACGACCTCGCCCACGGCGGCACCAGGGCTGGCGTTAAGGCCGCTGGCCAGGGCCTCGTACTTCTTGGAGGCGTCGAACTGCGGGTGCAGGAGCTGGTCGAGCTGCGCGGGATCGATGCGGCTCACAGCCTCCTCGCGGGTGATGAGGCCCTCCTCGACCATTTCGATAGCAATGCGCAGGGCGGCAGTGGCGGTGCGCTTGCCCACGCGGGTCTGGAGCATCCAGAGCTTGCCCTGCTCGATGGTAAACTCGATATCGCACATATCGCGGTAATGATCCTCGAGCGTCAGGAACACGCGCTCGAGCTCCTCGCCTGCGGACTCGAGGCCCGAGGTGGTCTTGAGGTCGGCGATGGGCTCGGTGTTTCGGATGCCGGCGACGACGTCCTCGCCCTGGGCATTCACCAAAAAGTCGCCATAGAACTCCTTGGTGCCGTCGGCCGGGTTGCGCGTAAAGGCGACGCCGGTCGCAGAGGTCTCGCCCTTGTTGCCAAAGGCCATGGCCTGGACGTTGACGGCGGTGCCGAGCTCGTCGGAAATGCCGTGCTGCTTGCGGTAGATGCAGGCGCGCTCGTTCATCCAGCTGCCAAAGACGGCCTGGATGGCAAGGCGCAGCTGGAGCTCCGGATCGTGCGGGAAAACGGGCTTACCGTCGGCGACCTCGAGCTCGGGATACAGGGTCGCCTCGACGTTCTCGGAGAAGATGCCCTTAAAGGTCTCGACGAGCTCCTGCAGGTCCTCGGCCGAAAGCTCGGAATCGACACGAACGCCGGCGACCAGGCGGGCCTGGGTCAGGGCGTTCTCGAATAGGTCGGCGTCGACGCCCATGACGACGTTGGAGAACATCTGGATAAAGCGACGGTAGCTGTCCCAGGCAAAGCGCGGGTTCTGCGTCTGCGCGATAAGACCCTGGACGGAATCGTCGTTGAGGCCCAGGTTGAGGACCGTGTCCATCATGCCGGGCATGGAGAACGGAGCGCCCGAGCGAACCGACACGAGCAGCGGATCGGAGGCATCGCCGAGTTTCTTGCCGCAACGGGCCTCGAGGTCCGCCTCGGCGGCAACGATCTCATCGAGTGCGCCTTCGGGCCAGACGTTGCCGGCACCGGAGTACTCGACACAGGTCTGGCAGGTAATGGTAAAGCCACCGGGAACCGGCAGACCGATGCGGCTCATCTCGGCAAGGTTTGCGCCTTTGCCGCCAAGCACGAAGTTCATGGATTTGTCGCCCTCAGTGACACAGGTGCCCTGGGCGTCGGTTCCAAAACGGTAAACCCTCTTGCAATCGCTCACGATACTTCCCCTTCCATGCGCTTACGCGCACGACCGTGGTAACGAATCGACCCGCCGGATGCGGGCCGTGAGGGAACTATACGGCGGGTTTTGGACAGGCTTGAGCAGAGGGTGCGCGGTTTGGTAAACGTGCTAAAACCGGCGGTAAACGGTAGGTAAAGGTGGTTACCTTATGAAGATACCACTACAAGGAAAGTGCAGGTCGGATGCGATGTTTTTGCTAAATCGCTTTACCATTTATCAGCATTAATTCCAAGTATTCTCTTTGGTTAGCTAAAAGAGCCCCGTCCCAAATTAGCTACCCAAACAACCTTGTCCCAAGTGAGCTACTTTTGTTGAGCGCGGCGGGCTCTGGCTTCCTGGATCTCCTCGAGGTGGGCAATGATCTCGGCAGCGCTTTCCTCGATGGCTTTGCCGTCGGTGCGCACCACAAAGCAGCCCAGGCGCTTCATGAGGGCACGGGCATCCTCAAGCTCGCTGCGCACGCACTCAGGCTCGGCATAGGAGCCTGCGACGGCGCGGGCGTAGTCGTCGCCCAAGCGGCTATCGCGAATCTCGGAAATCACATCGACGGTCGAAATCAAGCCGAACAGGCGCATCGGGTCAACCTCGTAAATCGACTTGGGCGGCTCCATGCCATGCGCCAACGGAACATTGGCGACCTTGTAGCCCTGATAGGCTAAATACATCGACAGCGGCGTCTTGGATGTACGCGACACACCCAGCAGCACGATATCGGCACCCGACAGATCGTCGCAACCGCGCCCGTCATCGTGCTCAACGAAATACTCCATGGCCTCGATACGATGGAAATACCGATCGTCGGTCTTGTGAATCACGCCCGCAACGCCTTTGGGCGGCACACCGATGAGCGACGACAATACGGCGAGCGTCGGACCGATCAGGTCGACCGAGCGAATGTGCAGCATGCCCAAATAATCGAGCACGCGGGCGCGAAGCGCCGGATCGACGATGGTGTGGAACACGGCGATATCGCGATGGTCGGCATCGACGCGCGGCCCCACAAATGACTTGACCTGCTCCACGGAGGTCACCTTAGGCAGGCGCAAAACGCGAAAAGCCCCTACATCAAATTGCCCGGACGCCGCAAGCACCACCTCACAAGCGGTATCGCCGAGCGAGTCGGAGATAACGATAACGGTGGGACGAGCGGTGACCGGGCAATCCATGCGGGGCTCCTTTTGCGCTTATGCGCAGGCTGGCTTACTTTTTGCGGGCAAGCTCACCGATGTTGGCAATGCCGGAGAAAACGGCCTCGAAGCGGTTGAGCAGCTTAAGGCGATTATCGCGAAGCTGCTCGTCTTTGTCCATGACCATGACCTCATCGAAGAAACGGTCGATGGGCGCGCGCAGGGCGGCGAGGGCGGCAAATGCGGCCGGGTAGTCCTCGACAGCAAGGGCGGCATCGACAGCGGTCTGAGCGGCCTCGGAGGCGTCGGCGAGCGCGAGCTCGACCTCGCCCATCAGGCTGCGGTCATACTCCGCACCAAGCTCAGGCTTGGAGATATGCGCGGCGCGGGCATAGGCGGTCGCCAGGTTGTCGAACGTCTCAGCGTCGTTCTTGCGGGCCTCGTCGAGGGCGGCGCAGCGGGCGAAGAAGACGGACGGGGCGATAATGTGCACCGCGGAGACGGCGGCAACGGTATCGGCCGGGATCTTTTCGTCGCGGGCCATGCTCACCAGGCGGCCATGGAAGAAGTCACGAACCTGCTGGGCGACCTCGGCGGCGTCGAACTCAATGCCCTGCTCGCTATAGAGCTCGAGCGCAAAGTCGATGAGCGACGTGGGATCGATCGGCAGACGGTCGCGCAGGATGTTGATGATACCGATAGCGGCACGACGCAGCGCGTAGGGATCGGAGGAGCCAGTCGGGGGCTCGCCGATGGCAAAGATACCGGCGATGGTATCAAGCTTGTCGGCGCAGGCCACGATGCAGCCAGCGGTGCCCTCGGGCAGCTCGTCACCGGCAAAACGGGGACGATAGTGATCGCGAATGGCGTGGGCGACCTCGTCGTTCTCCCCCATCGCGGTGGCGTAGTAACCGCCCATCACGCCCTGCTGACTCGTGAATTCGACGACGGCGTTGGATACCAGGTCGGCCTTGCACAGGTGCGCGGCACGAGCAGCGTCGGCGGCAAGATGGGCGCCCAAATGAGCCTCGCGGGCAATAGCGAGCGCGAGCTGCTCAATACGCTCGGACTTGGCGAGCACGCTGCCGAGCTTCTCCTGGAAGGCAACCTTGGACAGACGCTCACGGAACTCGTCGAGGGAGATCTTCAGGTCCTCCTCGTAGAAGAACTTAGCGTCGTCCAGACGGGCGCGCACGACGCGCTCGTTACCGTCGATCACGCGCTCGGCATTCTCGGGCTTGCTGTTGGAGACGACCACGAACTCACGCGTCAGCTTGCCCTCGCCGTCATAGATCGGGAAGTAGCGCTGGTTGGTGAGCATGGACTCGCAGATGATCTCGTGCGGGACCTTGAGGAACTCCTCATCGAAGGTACCGACGAGCACCGTCGGCCACTCGCAGAGGTTGATAACCTCCTCAAAGACCTTCTTGGGCGTATCGACATGGCAGCCGGGACGGGCAGCCTCGACCTCGGCGATACCGGCTAGAATCGCCTCGCGACGGCGCTCGGCAGAAAGCACGCCGGCGTCCTCGAGCACCTGCTCGTAGGCGGCGGGGCTAGCGACAACGTGGTCACCGGGGCCAAGCACGCGATGGCCGCGCGTAGTGTTGCCGCTCGTCACGTCGGCAAACGACACGGGCACAACATCCTCGCCCAGAAGGCAGCAGATCCAGCGGACCGGGCGCACGAAGGTGGCGTGCTCGTGGCCCCAGCGCTGACTACGGTAGTTGGGCCACTGCAGGCCGGCGATGGTCTTCTCGCACAGGGCCGTCAGGATCGGAGTAGCCGGAGCGGAAGGAATGTTCTTCTCGGCAAAGACGTACTCACGGCCGTCGGTGTCCTCGCGACGGACCAGATCCTCGGCAGCCACACCGCACTTGCGGGCGAAGCCCTGGGCGGCCTTGGTGGCGTTACCGTCAGCGTCGAAGGCGATGTTGGCCGCAGGGCCACGCTTGACCTCGTGAACCTCATCGGTCGCAGTGGCGACGTTGGCCACGAGCGCAGCCAGACGACGCGGACTCGAGATCACGCGGACCTCGCCATGGGCCAGACCGGCCTCGTCGAGGCCCTTGGCGATCATGGTGCCAAGCTGCTTGACAGCATTGTTCAGCGGTGCGGAGGGCATTTCCTCCGTACCGATCTCAAACAGGAAATCCTTAGCGTCTGCCATGGCTTACGCCACCTCGCCTTCCTGGTCGGCATTCTCGTTGACTCCGGCGACCTCGGCCATATAGGCCTCGCAGCACGCCTTGGCGACGGCGCGGACGCGCAGGATGTAGTTGGCACGCTCGACCGCGGACAGGGCGCCGCGGGCATCGAGCAGGTTGAAAGCGTGGCTGCACTTCATGACACAGTCATACGCTGGCAGCGGCAGCTTGCGCTCCAGGCAGGAATGGCACTCGGCCTCGTAGTCGTCAAACTTCTGACGCATCATCTCGACGTTGGCGACCTCAAAGTTATAAGCACTGAACTCGCGCTCGTTCTCGAGGAACACGTCGCCATAGGTCATGGGCGTACCGTCGGGCAGGTAGCTCCACACCAGGTCGTAAACGGAGTTGACGCCCTGGGCATACATGGCGATACGCTCCAGGCCATAGGTGATCTCGACGGGCACGGGGTCGACCTCGATGCCGCCCACCTGCTGGAAGTACGTAAACTGCGTGACCTCCATGCCGTTGAGCCAAACCTCCCAGCCAAGGCCCCAGGCGCCCAGGGTTGGGCTCTCCCAGTCATCCTCGACAAAGCGGACGTCATGGTCGTTGGGGTCCAGGCCAATGGCGGCCAGCGAACCCAGGTAGAGCTCCTGGGCGTTGACCGGCGAGGGCTTGATGAGCACCTGGAACTGATAGTAGTGCTGCAGGCGGTTAGGGTTCTCGCCGTAGCGGCCGTCGGCGGGACGGCGGCAGGGCTGCGCATAGCAGGTGCGCCACTCGGCGGGACCGAGCGAGCGCAGCGTGGTCGCGGTATGGAAGGTACCGGCACCGACCTCGGAGTCATAGGGCTGCATAATGACGCAGCCCTGCTCGCCCCAGTACTGCTGGAGGCGCAGGATGATGTCTTGGAAGGAAAGCGATGAAGCGTTCATGCCTCTAATATCCCCTCGTCGAAACGATTACACGGTTAGGTACTGTACTATAGCGGTTTTTAGTCGATAGCGCCGATGCGGTTGAGCGGCCAGTAGCGCACAAGCGCCACAGCGATCAAATCAGAGCGATCGACGGGACCAAAGTAGCGCGAGTCGGCAGAGTTTTCGCGGTTGTCGCCCATCACCCACACGCACCCGTCGGGAACGGTGTAGGGATAACTCACCTGGGCGCCAGGCGCTTGGACCGAAAGCGGCCAGCTCATGCCGGTCGTATAGTCCTCATCGAGCGCCTGGCCGTCAACGACCACGCGACCGTCCTGCAAATCGACCGTCTGGCCGGCCGTGGCGATAACGCGCTTGACAAGAACATCGTGCTCGGAGGTGCCATCGGGGTTGTGAAACACCACGATATCGCCCTGCTTGACGGGCTGGCCGAGCTCAAGGCTCACCTTTTGCGCCAAGATCTGGTCGCCAATCTCGATCGTGGACTCCATGGAGCCGGTGGGCACCACAAAGGGCTCGACCACAAAGGTGCGGATCAGGAAGGTGGCCACGAGCGCGATTGCGATGACCGCGATCCACTCAAAGGCGCCCCTCAACGCGGAATGCTGCGATGGAACCATTCTCACTCCTCGCTCTGCGAATACGAAGCGTCCAGAATCTCCTGCGCGTATGCGCGCTCCTGGGGCGTAAGCCGCGCCGTCTCGATCAGATCGGGACGCCAACGACAAGTGCGCTCGATGGCATTCTTGCGGCGCCAGGCATCGACCTTAGCGTGATCTCCGCTCACGAGCACCGGAGGCACACCCTGGCCATTGAACTCAGCGGGGCGGGTGTACTGCGCATACTCGAGCAGGCCTCCGTCCTCGGCGGTCGAGAACGACTCGTCGACGTTGCTCATCTCGTCGCCCAGGGCGCCGGGAATCAGGCGTACGACGGCATCGGCAACGACCATAGCGGGAAGCTCGCCGCCCGTGAGCACGTAATCGCCGATCGACAGGCGCTCGTCGGCATACGCATAGGCACGCTCGTCGACACCTTCGTAACGGCTGCACACAAACAGCAGGCGCTCGCTTTTGAGCAGGCGCTCGGCCACATGCTGCGTAAAAGGCTCGCCGCACGGGGTGAAGAACACCACCGTCGGCTTGGGGCCCTCCGCGCTAATGGCCTCGATGGCCTCGGCGATAGGCTCGACCTTCATGAGCATGCCCTGCCCGCCGCCGTACGGCTCGTCATCGACGGTACGATGGCGGTCGTGCGTCCAGTCGCGCAGGTTATACGCCTTAAAATCAAAAAGGCCGGCCTTGCGGGCGCGGCCCAAAATCGATGTGGACATGACGGGCTCAAACATCTCGGGAAAGACCGAAAGGGTCTCAATCAGCATGTTGTCCTCCCTACTTGTCCATATCGATCAAGCCATCCATCACGTGGACGGAAATTGTTCCTGCATCGGGAAGATCGAGCACGACCCGCTCGATCACGGGAATCAGTACCTCGCCGTACCGATCGCCTTCGACAACCCAAACATCGTTGGCAGGCGTCGACATGATCTCGACAATCGTGCCGAGCGAACCGAAGCGCTCGTCGACCACCTCGCGACCCATCAGGTCGGTATAGGCGGCGTCGAGCGAATCGAGCTCAAAGTCGTCACGATTTGCCAGCACATAGCATCCCGTGATGCCCTCGGCGGCCGTCAAGTCGTCAATGCCCTCAAACGAGACCAGATCGCCATCGCCCGTATCGGTGACGGACACGACCGTGCAAAAGCGGTCGCGCTTGAGCGCCGGCGGCGTCAGGGCGACGCGCATACCCGGCTCTAATACAGAAGGAAGCCCCCGCAGCGGCTGCGCGAGGACCTCCCCCTTCCTTCCGTGCGGCTTGACCACACGGGCGATGTTTTTGTACTGGGACCTCAAGGTCCTAGCCCAGAACCTCTACCTCGACAGCAGTGTCGAGGCGAGCGGCCAGTGCACGGGCGAGCGTGCGAATGGCCTTGATGGTACGGCCACGACGGCCGATGACCTTAGCGACGTCATCCTCGGCGACAGAAACCTCAATCGTAGAGGCGTCATCACCATCAATGACCTCAAGGCTCACGGAATCCGGGTCGTCGACGATCTGAACAACGAGATATTCGACGAGATCGGCGATGCGATCTGAGAGCATTGCCTCACCCTCGAGCTGTGCAGCGTCAACCTCAGGCACGATTTACTCCTCGGCGCCCTCAGCGGCCTCAGCGGCAGCCTTAGCGGCCTCGGCCTCTTTGGCGAGCTGCTTCTTGGACTTCTTGACGACGGTCTCGGTCTTCTCGCCCTCGTTGGCGGCCTTGACCAGAGCGGCGACGGCGTCGGTGAGCTGAGCGCCCTTGGACTGCCAGTCGGCGATCTTCTCGAGGTCGAGGTTGATGGTCTTGGGGGCGGTCATCGGGTTGTAGCGGCCAACCTCCTCGATGATACGACCGTCACGCGGGGCGCGGGAATCGGCGACGACGACACGGTAGTACGGACGCTTCTTAGCGCCGTGACGAGCAAGGCGAATCTTGACTGCCAAAGGAAACTCCTCCAACCAAGCAGCTTTAGGCTGCAACTACAAACAAACAGTTGAACATAATACGCCATCGACGCGGGCAGGTGAAGTCCGTGAGACCAACTTCTTCGGTGTAGTCGAGGGCAAATCCATATCTTAGACAAGAATTCGGGATTTGCAAGCACATACACGCACCCCACATGAGCTGCGCGGTATACTCATGACATGGAAAGACGCGAACATACATACGGTTATGAGGATGCCATGAGCGTCACGCCGCCTCCCTGGACGGGTCCGGCGGTGGGCCTCATGGACCTCGATGCGTTTTTTGCGAGCGTGGAGATGCTCGATCATCCCGAATGGCGCGGAAAGCCACTCATCGTGGGCGGAGACGCCGATTCGCGTGGCGTCGTGTCCACGTGTTCGTATGAGGCGCGCCGCTTTGGCGTGCACTCTGCCATGGCCTCGGCCGAGGCGCGGCGCTTGTGCCCGCAAGCCATTTGGACGCACGGGCACTTTGATCGCTACCGCGAGGTGAGCGCGCAGGTCATGGCGATTCTTGCCGAGGAGACGCCGCGCGTTGAGCGCGTATCCATCGACGAAGCCTTTATCGATATCACACCGGGTCGCTTTGCGCCCGAGGACCCACTGCTGGTTGCACGGCGTATAAGCGACCGTGTGGCAGCGCTGGGAGTGACGTGCTCCATTGGCGTGGGCTGCAACAAGACGGTCGCAAAGATCGCAAGCGAGCGGGATAAGCCGTTTGGGCTGACCATCGTGCGCCCCGGAACCGAGCAGCGCTTTTTGGCCGCGCTGCCGGTATCTGCCATGAGCGGCATCGGGCGCTCGGCCGAGGAGCGACTGCGCCGTATGCGCATCTACACGCTCGGCGAGCTGTCACGCGCGCCGGAATCCACCTTGGCCTCTATTTTTGGCGTCAACGGCGAACGTATGCGTCAGCGTGCGCTGGGACTTGAAATCTCCGAAGTCACGAGTCTCGATGAAGAGCGCGAGGTCAAGTCGGTCAGCAATGAACGCACCTTTGCTAAAGATTTGACTGAGCGTGGGGATATTGAGGCGGCGATTGCGCTGCTGGGCGAGTCAGTGGGACGCCGCCTGCGCCGTCAGGGACTAACGGGCGCCACGGTGACGCTCAAGCTCAAGTATTCGTATGGAAACGGTCGCTCGGCACAGCGCCGGCTGCCTCATCCGACCGACGATGAGAACATCTTCGTGGCGGTTGCACTCGAACTGCTCGACAACATCTGGCAGGAAGGAATGCACGTGCGCTTAGCAGGCATCGGCATGAGCGACTTCGACCACCAAGGCGGCATCCAAACCGACCTGTTCTGCGAGATCGATGACCGCGGAGCCCAATCCAGCGACCGCCGCGACCTCTCCGTCGCCATCGATGCCGTCCGAGACAAGTTCGGCGACACCGCGCTATCCTTCGGCCGCCAATCCCGCTTCAACGATTAACCGCCTTTGGGCAAAAAGAAAGCTGGGCAGGTACGGAAAACCGCAACTGCCCGGCAAAATGCGCGAGGCTAACTAAAAGCCCCGTATCAAATGAGCCACTAGAGGAGGTCGAGGGGGAGCTGGGGGGCGTCACCCCAGAGCTTTTCTAGACGGTAGAAGTCGCGGGCTTCGGGAGTGAAGACGTGAACGACGACCGAGCCGTAGTCCATGAGCATCCAGGTCTTCTGCTCGCGGCCCTCGATGGAGAACGGATGCTCGCCGCAAGCCGCGGCGACCTTCTCCTCGATCTCGTCGACGATAGAATCGACCTGGCGGTTGTTGGTACCGGTGGCAAGCACAAAGTAGTCGCACACGTCGGAAAGCTCGGTCAGGTCGAGCACCTGCACGTCCTCGCCCTTCTTGTCGTAGGCGGCCTGCGCGGCGGCGCGGGCGACATCCTCGGCGGCGACACCGCTCGCGGACAGCGAGGCGGCGGTGCGGTCGGACGTGGCAACGAAACTCTTGTGCTCCACACCTTCAAGAATCTGCTCGTCAGTCATGGTCTCGTCGGCCATGGAATACCTCTTTCTAGACACACCCGAGCTAGCGCAGCTGGGCGTAATGGTTGTAAATCGCAATAGCCGTGGGATAAAGATAGCGCCCGGACTGGATCACATAGACCAGACCCTGCGCAAAACAGGAGAAGAACAACTCGTCGAGCGAGGACTTCCCCACCATCTTGCGCAGCGCATGGGCATAGTCGCCGTGGCGGTTGGGCTCGATGGCATCTGCCACAAAGACCACCATATCGAGCGGCGTCATGTCGCAAGCACCCACGGTGTGACGGTCGACAGCCTGAAAGACTGCCGGCGACAGCTCGGGAAAAAGCTGCGGAAGCTCATAGGCGGCAACAGGGCCATGCAAAAGCGGCGTCGCGGCGGAAGGAGAGCCGGCAACCTTGATGCCATAGTGAAGCGCGCGGGCCACGAGCTCGTCATCGGAAAGCACCTTGTCCCAGTCGTGAATTAAGCCGGCGGCAGCCGCATCAAAGCGGTCAACGCCGTAGACCTCGGCCAGATGAAGTGCGGTCTCGGCAACACCCAGCGAATGCACATAGCGCTTGCGCTTATCTTTCATGCGAACATCGAGCAGCTCTTGAATGCGCTTGAGCAGCGCGCGCTCATCGCCCTCAAACTGATCCTCTACCGACAACGTAGCCCCCATCACTCAAAATCTTCTTGGCCCAAATCGGCATATAGCCTGCGCTTGCGAATGTAGCCGAGCACGGACTCGCTCGTAAGATAGCGCACGCTCATGCCGCGGGCAACTCGCTTACGAATGTTCGTCGAGCTGATCGCCAGCGCCGGAATCTGAATATAGCGCACGTCGAACGGCAGCCCCGACTCTTTGATTCGGGCACGCGCCGTATCGATATCAAAGCCCGGTCGCGTCGCCGCAATAAAGGTAGCAAGCTCAGCAATTCGCTCGGCATCATGCCAGGTCACAATATCAATAATCGCGTCGGCGCCCGTAATAAAGTAGAGCTTTACCTGCGGCGGATAAAAGTCGCGAAGGGCATGAAGCGTATCGGCCGTATAGGTTACGCCCGGACGGTCAATCTCGAACCGGCTCGCCAAAAAAGCCGGATTCGCGGCGGTGGCGAGAACCGTCATGGCATAACGGTCCTCAGCAGGCGTCACCGGTTTGTCGAGTTTAAAGGCAGGAGAGCCGGCCGGCATAAAGAGCACAGCGTCCAAGTCGAGCGACTCGCGCGCCTGCTCGGCAGTCACCAAGTGCCCGTAATGAATCGGGTCGAAGGTGCCGCCCATAATGCCAAGCCGAAACTCTTTGCCCTCTTTTATGGGCAGCTCGGGCAAACCGATTCCACCGCGCAGCGACATGGCTTACTCGCCCTCCGAGGTCTCGGCATCGTCCGCGGCATCCGCCGCATCGACAACCTCGACGCCCTCATCCGGAGCATCGGTCACGTCAAGGGCCTCAACGGCAACGTCCTCGCCAGCGTCCTCGAGCTCCTCGTACTCCGAGAAGTCCTCGGCGCCCTCAAAGTCAAAGGCGCGCTGGCAAATGCGGACCTCGTCGCCCGCACGGCAGCCGGCCTTCTCGAGCGCGTCGTCAACACCCATGCGCGCAAACTTGTGCTGCAGGTAGATGACGGCTTCCTCGTTTTCCCAGTCGGTCTGGATAACCATGCGCTCGATGGCGCGACCGACCACGCGGAAGGCACCGGGCTCTTCCTGAACAATGCGGAAACGCTTCTCGCGCTGCAGGCGACGGCGCTCCCACTCCTCGTCGCGAAGATCGACCGGCTCATCGGAGACCGCCAGCTCGGCGCGCAGCTTAGCCACCTGCTCGCCCACGGCAAGCATCAGCGTGTTGAGGCCGGCGCCCGTCACGGCGGACACGGCAAAGAACATATGTCCATCGTCGAGCGCGGCGCGCTTAAGGTCGGCAATCTTGTCGGCCGTGCCCGGCGCATCGCACTTGTTGGCGACGACGATCTGCGGACGCTCCGAAAGCTCGGCGCCATACTGCTCGAGCTCACGGTTGATGATGCGGTAATCCTCAACCGGGTCGCGATCCTCAAAACCGCCCGTCATGTCGACGACATGCATGATGAGCGCCGTACGCTCGATGTGGCGCAGGAACTGGTGGCCCAAGCCCTTGCCCTCGCTCGCGCCCTCGATGAGGCCGGGGACGTCGGCAACGACATAGGAGTACTCGCCGGCACGCACCATACCCAGGTTGGGCACGAGCGTGGTAAACGGATAGTCGGCGATCTTGGGTCGGGCGGCACTCATGCGCGCGATAAGCGAGGACTTGCCCACCGAGGGGAAGCCCACGAGCGCGGCATCAGCCATGAGCTTCATCTCGAGCTCAATCCAGTGCTCCTCGGCCGGCTCGCCCAGCTGGGCGAATGCGGGCGCGCGGCGCACCGACGTCACAAAGTGCGTATTGCCCAGACCGCCAGCACCGCCGGGCGCCACAACGACGCGCTCGCCATCATGCACCAAGTCGGCAATCTCGAACATCGGGGTCTGCGTCTCGGGGTCGAGCTCGCGCACCACGGTACCCATGGGAACCTTGAGAATAAGGTCCTCGCCGCTCTTACCGTTACGACGGGCACCCTGCCCGTGCGTGCCGCGCTCGGCGCGGAAGTGATGCTTAAAGCGGTAATCGATCAGCGAAGACAGCTGAGCATCGGCCTGGATGACGACATTGCCGCCACGACCGCCGTCGCCGCCATCGGGGCCGCCCTTGGGGACAAATGCCTCGCGCCTAAACGACATGCATCCGGCTCCGCCGTCGCCGCCGCACACGTTAATGCGGCTGATATCGGTGAACTGTGACAACAGAATCGCCTCCTACAAAAAGAGGGAGACCCTTGAATCCTAAAACTCAAGTGCCTCCCACATATGTGCTCTATGAAGGGTGAATTACGCGTTCGCGAGCGGGCGTACGCTGACCCTGTGCTTGATACCCTTGTGGAACTCAACGGTACCGTCGACCAGCGCGAACAGCGTGTCGTCCTTGCCACGGCCAACGTTCTCACCCGGGTGGATGTGCGTGCCGTGCTGACGGACGAGAATCGTGCCCGTGGTTACCGTCTGGCCGGCATAGCGCTTCGTGCCAAGGCGCTGACCGCGGGAGTCACGGCCATTACGGGAGGAACCGAGTCCTTTTTTGTGTGCCATTGTGTATACCTACTCTTTCGTTACGAGTGTAATCTACTCGGCGACGGGAGCCTCGGCAACAGCCTCGGCCTCTGCCTTGACAGCCTTCTTGGCGCGGGACGTAGCCTGGACCTTCACGATCTTCAGCTTGGTGAGCTGCTGACGGTGACCCTTCAGACGACGATAGCGCTTACGCTTGTGGAACTTGAAGACCAGCTGCTTCTCGCCCTTGAACTGCTCAACGATCTGAGCGGTAACCTTGGCCTTGGCCAGCTTGTCGGGATCGGTGACGATCTTTTTACCATCGTTGAGGAAGATGACCGGCAGGGTGACCTTGTCGCCCTCATTGCCCTCGATCTTCTCGACGGTGATGACATCGTCGGTGGCGACCTTGTACTGCTTGCCGCCCGTGTTAACGATTGCGTACATGTTTACTTGCCCTTCATGCATCAGTTAGTGCAACAGCCGAATATAGTAGCAGGCGAAAATACCCCCGTCAACGAGTATGTGGAGCAAATCCACAAGTTCGCACAGGTATGGGGCTGACGAGTCGGCCCTCGTCGTCCTCGCATGCTTGATTCTGACGCTCGACATCGTAGGAGCAGATGGTCACGAGGTCTTGCATACCAGTGGAAACAATAGGTGCATCCACGCCCGGGGTCAAGCCCTGCAACAAAACATCAGCAGCGGAAAGCAAAATTTCCGGACGCATGGAGCCCTCGTTGTCGGCATGGGTGTCGAGCATGAGCACCAAATGGTCAGGGCGCTCCCCCGCCGTGAGCTCATAGCCCACGAGCGTGTGATCCAAATCCAAGCGCTTGCTCTTTTTGCCGCGCGCGTAGTCGATGCCATGGTCCGCGCGCAGCGTGTCGATCGCACGACGCACCTCGTCGGCGCTTACGGGCGCCTCGGGATCCAAGTGCAGGTCGATGCGATACGACAGACGCGTGAGCTGCGCCGTCAACGCCGGCGTGCGCACGTCGATGTACGCCGCCTCGATGGGCGCCAGATCGGCCGGAGACGCCGCAGCCAGGCGCCCAAACGCCTCGTCGAGCGCCACGAACTCGGTCATAAACAGGTCATACCACTCGCAGGTCGACGACGTACCCACCGGTAGCGCCGAAGAGAAGCCCACGCGCATGTGCGGAGAGAAGCCCTGTGTGACGGCATAGGGAAGTCCCGCGCGGCGCACGATGCGCTCAATGGTATGGATTACTTCGAGATGGCCCAGGTACTTAAGGCGATCGCGCTTGCCATAGCGAACACGAAGTCTAAAGAGCGTGGGGTTGTCGGTCAGGCGCTCACTCATGCGCGATCACCCATCAATACATTCTTGGCGTGAAGCGTGGGGCAGATTCCGCAGCCGGTGCACGACGTGCGGGTGCAGTCGGGAGTCGTGACGCCCTCGAGCGAGCGACGGTACTCGCGCTCGAGGAAGCCGCGCGTGCAGCCGGGGCTCACATGCTCCCACGGTAGGCGCCAGTCCAACTCGTAGGGCAGGTGCACGAGCTCATTGAGGTCGATGCCGTTTTTGGCAGCAGCCTCCTTCCAGTTATCGAGCGAGAAATGCTCTACCCAAGCGTCAAAGCGAGAGCCCGCGCGCCAAGCATCGATGATGACGGGCGTCATGTCACGACCGGCGCGGGACAGCGCGGCCTCGATGAGCGAGGTCTCGGCATCGTGGTAATGCACGCGGACGGCACGGTTGCGAACGCTCGTGACAAGCAGCTTCTGGCGGCGCTTGACGTCGTCGTAGTCGAGCTGCGGGCACCACTGGAACGGCGTGGCAGCCTTGGGAATAAAGACCGAAACCGAGATGGACACCGAGATCGAGCCGCGACGAGCCTTGGGCACCACGGAACGACCGAGCTCCAGCACGTGATCGGCCAGATTGGCGATGGCCACGATGTCCTCGTCGCGCTCGCCGGGAAGGCCCATCATAAAGTAGAGCTTCATGCGGTTCCAGCCGGCCTCGAAGGCTGCCTTGGCCGCACGGTCCAGGTCCTCCTCGGTCACGTTCTTGTTAATGATGTCGCGCATGCGCTGGCTGCCGGCCTCGGGCGCGAACGTCAGGCCGCCCTTCTTTTCGCCGGCGACCGACTCGGCCATATCCACGCCAAACGAATCCAGGCGCTGCGACGGAATAGACACGCGAATACCCGTATCCTCCAGGCGGCGGTTGAGCCTGCCGAGCACGTCGCGAATGCAGGAGTGGTCGGTCGTGGAGAGCGAGGTCAGCGACACCTCGTCATAGCCGGTCTTTTCCAGACCCTGAATCACCGACGAGACGATCTGGTCGGCCGAGCGCTCGCGCACCGGGCGATACGTCATGCCGGCCTGACAAAAACGACAGCCGCGGGCGCAGCCGCGCAGGATCTCGATAGACAGGCGGTCGTGAACCAGCTGCGCATAGGGCACGCACGACTGCGACAGCGGATTCGTGGCGCCGAAATCCTCGACGACGCGCTTGTAGACCACGGTCGGCGCATCCTTGCCCTCACGCGGCACGGTGTAGCCATGCGGCGAGCAGGGCTCGTCGTGACGAACCTCATAGAGCGACGGCACGTAGTTGCCGGCAATGGATGCAAGCTGCTCAACAATCTGCTCGCGCGGGACTCCTTCGTCGCGCAGGCGGCGATGCAGCTGGCAGGTCTCGAGCAGCGATTCCTCGCCCTCGCCGATGAGGATGGCATCGAAGAAGGCCGCGTACGGCTCGGGGTTGTACACCGAAGGACCACCGGCGATGATAATGGGGTCGTCCTCGGTGCGGTCGGCCGCCAACAGCGGAATGCCAGCGAGGTCGAGAGCCTCGAGGAAGTTCGTCACCGCCATCTCATGCGGCACATGCAGACCGACGATATCAAACGAAGCGACCGGCGCTGCACCCTCGAGCGACAACAGCGGAATACCCGCCTCGCGCATGGCGTCACCCATATCGGGCCACGGCACATAGCCGCGCTCACAGGAGATGCCCTCGGCCTGGTTAAGGATGTTGTAGAGGATGGCGATGCCCTGGTTGGGCAGACCAACCTCGTACACATCCGGGTAGATCAGGCAGCAACGGTAGTCGGCATCGGCCTTGGAAAGCGTGCCCCACTCGTGATCGATATAGCGACTCGGCTTCTCGACCTTGGCGAGCAACGGCTCAATTAAATGAAAACAGTCTTGGTATGCAACGCGCAACGGAAAACCCCTAAGCAGCGAGATCTGATGCGTCCTGATAGGACGCCATAGGACGGGTAGCGCCCGCGACCGTGGTCACCAGATCGCGAACGCGGGAGAACGTGGCAGTGACCACCTCGTTGGCACGGCTGTAGTCGACATCGCGCTCGTAGAGCGAAACGAGCGCACGGCCCATGCCATAGGTGCCCGCGGCAGCAGTGAGCGCCTTGACGGCAAACCCAATATGCGGCGTCTGCTTGACGAGCGCGCGGGTGACCGCGCGGATCACAAGACCGCCGGCAAGCACGCCGGCGACCTCGTAGCCGCGCTCGGGCTTAATGCCGCGTCCAAAGACGGCAGCGAGCTCAAAGAGCATGCCCACCTGCGCCAGCGCCATAACGGGATAATCGGCGCCCGGCAAAAACACCAAAGCCCCGGTCGCCATATTGGTGAGCGCACACGAGGTGATGATGCGGTTGGCCGCCGCGATGCGCATGAAGGCAAAGTTCGCCGCAAAAGCCGTTTCCTTGTCCGTGCGATCGAGAATCCAGCGGGCAAGCGTCTCGAGCAGATACGTCTTATCGGTTGCCGCTACCACGCCAAGCATGGGCGTGGACTCCTCGATAAACGGCACCTCCACAGCAGACTCGGCAAGCACGCACACGGGCGCGCCGGCGATCACGAGCTCCTGCACGGCACTCTCCAAGCGGTCGGAACCACACGAGAGCACCAGCACCACATCGGTATCGGTCTTTGGAGCAATTCGCTCCTCCCCCAGACGCTCGACGCGCACAATGCCCGAGGTCGTCTGCGGCACAAAGGCATCACGCACCGTCTCGGCCAGAAAGCGCGAGGCGGACGAATCCAGATAGACCGAGACGCGCACCGGCGTATCGGAATCCTTCTTAACGGACGCGCCCATCTTAAAAGCGCGGGTCAGCTTATCTACGGGAATTTTCATAGCAAACCCCTCCAGCGGTTACGCGGCGCCCGAACGATGCCGCCATATGGATTGTACGATACCCACCGTCAGCAGCTGAATCATCATCGAAGACGAACCGAAGCTAATAAACGGTAGCGGAATACCGGTAATCGGCATCATGCCGATGCACATGCCGATGTTTTCGAAGGTCTGGAACGCCCACATGCCAACGATGCCAACACACGAAAGACGCAAAAACAGGGACTCGCATTTAAAGGCGACGCGAATCGTCGAAAAGATCAACAGCACGTAGAGGCACAGGAGCAAAAAGGAACCGCAAAAGCCAAAGGTCTCGGACAGGAAGGCGAAGACGAAGTCGGTGTGGAACTCAGGCAGAAAGCCGCCGGCCGACTGCGTCGCATGGCCCAAACCCTTACCAAAGAAGCCGCCCGAGCCAACGGCGATTAGCGACTGCTGCAGGTTGTAGGCATCGTCCGAATCGGCATTATCGGGGTCGATAAAGACCGTCAGACGGTTCATCTGGTACTGCTTGATGAGCACATCGTGGCCGAGCAACGAATCAAAGACCGAATCAAGCGCCAGAACGAGGGCCACCAGGCCCACGAGCAGGGCCAGGGTCGACAGCACCCATTCGCGGCGTGCACCGCTCATACAGATGACGATGGCGCCCGAGACCAGCACGACCAGGCCCGAGCCCAGGTCGCCCATGGCAACGACGGCCAAAAACGGGATGGACAGCATGCCGCAGAGCTTGACGTAGTCGCGAACGGTATCGATGCGGCCGTTATACTGCGAGCCAAGCGTGGCGATAAAGAAGATGGTGATGAGCTTGGCAAGCTCGACCGGCTGGAATGTCAAGCCGATACCGGGAATCTTGATCCAGCCTGTCATGCCCAGACCGCCCGTATAGGACAGACCCGGAATCTTGGGCGAGAAGATCACGATCAGGTCGATGACGAGCAACGCCGTCGAAAAATTGGAAATACCGCGCAGATCGGTACGCCAGACGAGCACCGCAAGCACCGCGCCAATGCCAATGCCCAGCAGGTGGCGCGAGAATGAGGCGTCGGCCTTAAACTGTGACGCCGACCAAATAATGATGGCGCCATAGGCAACGAGCGCGACGGTAGCCAGCAGCACACCGATATGCACCTTTTGGCGAAACGTACCGCGCGAGGCCGAAAGTTGCTTGTTGACGCGGTCCAGGCTGCTGCGAGAGCCGGTCTTGGTTGAACGGAACAGATCCGCCGGAGAAAAATCCATCGCAACCTCCTATCGAACCGAAGAATCGCCCGAGGCCGAAGAGGTATCGGGCTCGTCATAAATCACGCCGAGCACGTCGCGCACGACATGCATCGCGGTATCCGAACCACCGCCGCCCTGCTCCAGGACAGTAGCGATGACATACTTGGGATCATCGGCCGGTGCATAGGCGCAGAACCACGCGTATTCGTCCTCGCCGCTTTTCTCGCCCGTGCCCGACTTGCCGTACACCTGCGGCGTCAGGGTGCCAAAGTGAGCCGCCAGGGACGTCGATGCCGTGTAAATCACGTCGTGCATGCCGTTGCGAACAAGAGTCAAATCCGAATCGCTGTTGATCTTGGCCTCCAGGCGCTTCTTCTTGCCCTTGCCGTTGTACTTATAGGCATCGCCGTCGCCATCGCGCGACACGGCAGACAAAAACACGTGAGGCACGTACTGTTTGCCGCCGTTGGCAAGACCCATATAGGCGCACGCCATCTGCAGGGGCGTCACCAAGATGTCGCCTTGGCCGATGGCAATGTTGGTCATATCGCCGGCATTCCACTTGCGGTCCTCGGCAGAGGCGTCGGTAAAGTACGACTCTTTCCACTCGGCATCGGGAATACGGCCCGCGCCCTCACTCGGCAGATCGATACCGCAGGTCTTGCCTAGGCCCCAGCGACGAAAGACCTCCTGCAGGCCCTCGGAATGTTGCTCGTCATAAAAGAAGGCCTTGCCCATGTCGTAGAAGACGGGGTCGCACGAGTTGGCGATACCCGACTGCAGCGTCATGGTGCCGTGGCCAGACGTCAGCCAGCAGCGCTTGCCCCAAGCCTTGCCCAGGCCCGTCCAATAGCCCGTGCAGTTGGTTGTCTGCGTTGAAGTGTAGGTTCCAAACTCAAGACCGGCCAGTGCCGAGAGCGGCTTGATGGTCGAGGCCGACATGTACTGTCCGCTAATGGCGCGGTTGAGCAGCGGGTGCGAACCCTTGTCATCATTGAGCTCGGTCCACACGTCATTTGAGACGCCGCCGATAAAGACGGACGGATCGAACTTGGGCTCGCTCGCCATGCCCAGGATCTCGCCATTGTTGGGATCGAGACACACCACAGCGCCGTTGCCGGCATTGCTGTAGCCAGTGGTCTTGGCAAGCTCGATGGCGCTCGCCAGCGCCGTCTCACAGGCCTGTTGGATCTTAAGGTCGAGCGTGAGCTTAATGTCGGAGCCGGCCTTGGCGGGCACGGCGCCGGCCTGACCGGTCACATTGCCCGAGGCATCGACCTTGACGGTCTGCTCGCCACGAATACCCTGCAGCAGGTTTTCGTAGTAGCTCTCAACACCCGCCTGGCCCACGATATCGCCCGACTGGTACGTAATCCGGCCAGCAGAAGCATCATCATCACCAGAGGTTTTCTTATTCTGGGCCTCGAGCTGCTCGGAGGTAATGGTGCCGGTATAGCCCAAGATATGGCATGCCGTCTCGCCATATGGATACTGGCGCTCGGTACGCTCGGCAATCTTGACGCCCGGGAACTCGCCGGCGTGCTCCTGAATATAGGCAACCGTGGAGCGACGGACGTCCGTCGCGATGGTATGCAGGCTCTGGGCGCCCTCGGAATTGTCCTGAATATTGCGCAGCACCGCCACGTAGGGCATACCGAGCACGTTGGCAAGATGGCGAACCAGAACCTCATCCTCGGCAAGGTCGCGGTAGGCCACGACAGCAAGTGAGGGACGGTTCTGGACAAGCGCCACGCCATTGCGGTCGAGGATGCGGCCGCGCACAGCGGGTGTGGTAACGGTGCGCGTCTGATTGCTATTAGCCTGCTTTTCGTAATAGTCCGACGAGACCATCTGCATGCCCCACAGCTTGACGGCAAGCGCCGCGAACATCGCGCCCGCACCCGTGGTGAGGATGGAGAAGCGGCCCTTAAAGGCGGTCGCCGCGGTATTGCCCTCGCCCTCGGTGGCGCGCGGGGCCGTCCCATGCTGCGTATCGTATGTAAAACGAGAATCGCCGCGACGCATAATGACCAGTGCGACCACGATGGCCACAACCAGCACGATACCGGCGATAATAACCGTCATCTGGGAAGACATCTACGAGCCTCCCCTATTTGAGCTTACGGGTCTTGGGCTTAAAGCGCATGCCCGTCTGGCGTCCGCCACGTGCGGAGAATCCATAACCGGACTGCGGCACGACGCCGGACATCAAAAACGGAATGGCAACCAGACCCGTCAGGATCGAAGACGGCAGCGCATGGCCGAAAATCGCCACGACAAAGCTCGTCTCCAAACCCATAAACAGCAAGATGATGCTGTAGATCACATTAATGACGAACGCGAAGGCGCCCACCGTGATGCCGCGCGCACTCGGGGCACCGCCCGTCTGACCGGCAGCGCTATGCACCAGGGCAAAAGAACCCACGGTCAGCAGGAGCGACATAACGCCCACCGGCACGGCAGCGGAAAGGTCATAGAACAAGCCGCTGCAAAAACCGCACACGACGGCACGGGTCGGGTCGCCCGAGAACACGCTTAGGCACACCAGGATAATCATAAAGTTGACGCGACCGCCCGCAATGGAGATCTGCGGTGCCAGGCCTGCCTGCAGCAGCACGCACACAATGGCGGCGATTACAAACGTGCGGGAGCTCATCCCCTGCTCGTGTAGATCCATGGACATGCCCCCTATTCGCTCGAGCCGGAATCGGTCGTCTCGGACGTGTCGGAACTGTCATCCGGGCTCTCGTCCTTCGTCTTGGTCGCAGCATCGCGCGACGTTCCCTGCGGCGTGCCGTTGGCCGTGTTCACGTCCTCATCCGAGGCCGACTGTTCGTCGGTCAGCGAGGTAATGACCAGCACTTCCTCGTTGTTCTCGGCCGTCGTCTGGGCGCGCACCACAATGGTGTAGTACACGTCGTTAGCCGATTTCTCAACAGACGAGACGGTGCCGAGCGGTAGACCCTTGGGGAACACACCGCCAATGCCCGAGGTCACGATGATGTCGCCAACCTTAACGTCGGAATCGACGCTCACGTACTCAAGACGCAGCGTGCCGTCAGCCTGACCCTGCAGCATGCCCTGGGCGCGCGTGTCCTGCACCATAGCGGACACGCCCGAGTTCTCATCGCCAATCAGGCGCACGGTGGACGTCTTGGCCGAGACCTCGATAATCTGGCCTATGACACCGGCAGAACTCGTCACAGGCATGTTGATGGTAAGACCGTCGGCAGAACCCTTATCGATGGTGACGGTCGAGGTCCAGGCATCGCCCGAAGCGCCGACGATACGAGCTGCGGTTGATTTGAGGTTGTAGGTCGACTGCAGGCCGACCAGCCCCTCCAGTCGCTCGGCGGTCTTTTGAGCCTCGGAGAGCTCGGCAACCTTAGAGGTCAGTTCCTCGTTTTGCTTCTTAAGCTCGTCAAGCGTGTCCTGCGACGCCGTAAGGTTAGAGAACACGTTACCGATCGCATTGAAGGGAGCCGCCACAGCCGAGCCCACAAAGCGCACCGGCGAGGTAATCGTCGTCACGCCCGAGCGCACGGCATGAATCGGTCCTGCCTCGCCCTCGCGGATGTAAAACGTGAGCAGCAACACCGAAATCAGGCTGAAAACAATCAACGGGCGCATACCATTTGATTGTCGCTTGGTATTCAGATTTGTGGAGAAACCCGAAGATCGTGCCAAATGGAATCCACCTTTTGGAAATTAAGCATTGGTCTGGACGAAGCCGCCATCAAACGCATTGGCCTCGAGCACGCGGGCACAGCCGTTAACAACGTTATCGAGCGCCGTGGGGCTGACGTTGACCGAAACGCCGGTCTCATCGCGCAGGCGCACATCGAGACCGCGCAGCAGCGCGCCGCCACCGGTCAGCAAAATGCCATAGTACATAAGGTCCGAGGCAAGATCGGGAGGCGTAGCGTCGAGTGCGTCCTTGACGGCCTTGGCCATCTCGTCGAGCGGCTTGTTGAGTGCGCGACGAATCTCCTCGCTCTCGATGCGCACGGTCTTGGGCAGACCGGTGATCACGTCGCGGCCGTTGACCTCGACGTCGAGCTCATCCTTGAGCGGCACGGCGGAGCCGACCTTGATCTTGATGTCCTCTGCCGTACGCTCGCCGATGGCCAGGTTGTAGGCATCACGAACGTGCGTGAGGATGGCCTGATCGAACTCGTCGCCGGCAATACGGATGGACTGCGAGACGACGATGCCGCCCATAGCGATAACGGCAACCTCGGTGGTACCGCCACCGATGTCGATGACCATGGAGCCGGTGGGTTCCTCGACGGGCAGGTCGGCGCCGATGGCAGCCGCCATGGGCTCTTCGATCAGATAGGCCTGGCGGGCACCGGCCTGGATCGTGGCCTCAAAGACAGCGCGCTTCTCGACCGACGTGACACCGGAGGGAACGCAGACGACAACACGCGGACGCGGAGTCCACGGATAGCGCTTCTCGGACGCCTTGTCGATAAAGTAGCGAAGCATGGCCTCGGTAACATCGAAGTCGGCGATGACGCCGTCCTTCAGGGGACGAACGGCCACGATGTTGCCGGGCGTACGGCCGAGCATGCGCTTTGCCTCGATACCGACCGCCAAGATGCGCTCGTCGTTCTTGTCGATGGCGACAACAGAGGGCTCGCGAATGACGATGCCCTTGCCGCGCACGGAGACAAGCGTATTGGCGGTGCCGAGGTCGATGGCAAGATCGCCCGCATAGCTACCGAAGAACATATCCATCAAAGAAAACAACGCAACTCCTGATGTGTTGGATGATTGCTGGAAAACTACTAGCTCATCATACTAGGGCAAGCCCGGCGCCTCACTTGCGGTGAAGCGCCGGGCAAAGCTAAATCCCATAAGGTCACTACTGGTTGTCAGCAGCCGAGAAATCCATATCAAGCGAAGAAACGGCCCAGCCGATATGGTTGTCGGAGCGCACGAATTTGACGGTGTACTCCTGCTCGCCGCCCTTGGACAGCGATGCCTTCACCTTGGCGGTCGTCTCGGTCATGGACTGATCCATGCCCTCGACGGACACGGTGGCACCCTGCGGAATCGAGGAGATGATCATCGACTTAGCGTCCTCGGACAGGCTCGAGGCCAGGCAAGACTCGGCCTTTGCGGCGTCACCGTCGCCGGCAGCCTGGAACAGATCGGTAACGACAGACTCCTGAGACGGGAAGCCAAAGCCGCGCGTGTAGGCAAAGCCCAGACCGCCCGCGGCGATCAAAATGAGCAGAAGCAGCACGATGAAGACTTTAAGACCCGTGTGGCGATGGCGACGACGGACCTTGGCCTGCTTACGATCCTGACGGTCCTGCTGGACCATCTCGGACTCGGACAGCGTAAAGAAGCCGGTGTCCGAGGGATCGGGCATAAACTGACCGGTCGCGCCCGTAGGATCGAGCGGATCGACGGCAGGAGCGTCCATCGCGGGCGCCGGAGCCGTGGCCATAGCCGTCTGGGCAGACAGCGCGGCAAGCGAATCGTGCACGCGGGCAAGCTCATCGGCCTGCTCGGAGGTGAGCTGGTAGATGCCATCGGCAGTAGCGGCGTTAAAGGCGTCGAGTGCGTCGGAGGGACGGCCGGCGGCAGAAAGCGCCTGACCCATGCCGGCGTTGAGCGCACGCGTGTCGTCGCGGGGGCCGGCAAAGTCGATAGCCGTGCGGTAGGTCTCCACGGCATCCGCCGGACGGCCGAGCTTAATGAAGCAACGACCGAGCTCGCCGAGTGCGGCGGCAGGAGCCGGATTGGCGCCGTCGATGGCAGCCTGACGGAAGGCAGTTCCTGCGTTGGCATAGTCGCCCGACTGGAACAGCGCATTGCCCAGGCCCAGATAGGCCTTGAACGGCGTGGCATAGGAAGCATCCTGCGTAGCAGCAGAGAACGCCTGAGCGGCCGTCGTGTAGTCGCCCACGGCGGCAAGCGCCTTGCCGCGGTTGGTGAGCAGCGCGCCGCGCTTGCCGTAGGTGCCGTCGTTGAGGGCGGCGGCATAGGCCTCGGCGGCCTCGGCATACATGCCCAGGTGCATCAAGGCGTTGCCACGAAGGTGATCTGCCTCGCCCATAATCTCATCGGGAGTCTTTGCCGCCCCAAGCATCTGGGCTGCAGCGGAAAAATCACCCGCGCGGCAAGCGGCGCGGCCCTGTTGGATCAGCTGGCTATTCAAGGAAGTCCCCTTTACTCGTGAACGATCTCGACATGGACGATCTCGTCGCCGGCACGCAGCTGCGAAATCACATCGAGACCCTCGACCGTGGTACCAAAGACGGTGTAACCGGAATCGAGGTTATGCTGGGCACCCAGGCAGAAGTAAAACTGCGAACCCGCGGAATCGGGGTCCATGGAGCGTGCCATGGCAAGGGCACCATCAACATGGCTGTTGCGCGGATTGGTGGCAAACTCGCCCTTGATGCAGTAGCCGGGGCCACCGGTACCGGGCATGCCGTCGGGGCCCTCAAGGCCGGCAGCGACGTCGGCGCCGGACATATCGCGGGTATTGGGGTCGCCGCCCTGAATGACAAAGCCGGGCACATAGCGATGGAACTTAAGGCCATCATAGAAACCCATCGTGGAAAGCTCGCAGAAGTTCGCGACATGAATGGGAGCGCCCTCGCCGTCAAACTTGACCTTGATGGTACCCTTCGACGTCTCGATTACGGCGCACTCGTCGCCGACAAGCTGATACTCGGGCGTGTAGAGCTCTTTCTTAAAACCAAACATGTGGTTCCTTCCTCGTGCGTTTAAAGCATATTTGTACGAATTGTAGCAATAAGCACGGGCTTACATCAATTGCGCACGTAGGTTATGCCGACTATGGCGAACTAATTTTAGGAACGCTGCTGCGGCTTCCAGGAACCCACATTGGCGTCGTACTGGTTCAGCGCGCTGTTGCCACCCTGCGCGATGGGCGCCAGGATCTCGCTTTGGTGGGAACTCATCGACTCGCCATCGGGAATGGCCAGCGAGATGTCCCAGCTCTGGCAGATCACGTCGACGCGCTCATACATCCACTCGGCAAGCTGCTTTAAGTGGGCGATGTCATCCGCATAGACCGTATCGTCCTGTACTTTCAGGTTGTTAAGCTCATCTTGCGTCTTTTTTATCTGGTCACGCAGGGCGTAGGCACTCTGCGACAGCTCCTGACGGGTGGACAGCGGCGTTCGGAGATAGCCGTTGTTAAAGGAATCGATGACCTCGCCGATCTGGTCTTCGTCAGCGTAGGACACGATGGTCTGATACAGACCGTCGAGCCTGGTATAGAGCTGATCATCGGTGAGCACGGTTTCTTCCTGGACCACCTCGGCAGAATCGTCCTGCTTGGTATCGTCCTCAGTCGCCTCGCCCTTTTGGCGCGTGGGGAAGGTGGTTTGTGCAGCTTGGCCAAACTGGTCGTAGAAGCCGGGCATAACACCCATGGGATCGGTCGTCACGAACCAATAGGCACCGCCGCAAACGACGGCAAGGACCGCGATGACGATAAGCGGCTTGGGAATATGACGCTTGTGCTTGTGATAGGCGTCCTCGTCGGGGTGCACCTTGCGCTTGGGTTTTTGAGCATCGTCATGCAGGGAAACGGGCATGGGAATATCGACCTTGGGGATACCGAAATCCTTATCAAAAGCCGGCAGCACGCAGGTCTCATTGGGGTCGGCGGCGTCTGAAAGCACCGCAGCGGCAGAGGCCGGCGCATGCGGCACCTCGGTATCGATCTGCTCTTGCGTTAGGCGCGGAAAGCCCGCCGTGCGGCCCGCTGCCAGGTCGGATGCTGCCGCGTCCTCGGAGAGGATACCCGGAGCGGGGCGTCCGCATTTGGGGCACGTACGATCATGCGGAGAAAGACGGGCACCGCAGCCCTCACAGAACACGAACTCGGTGTGCTCCGGACCATCGCCCGGACCCACATAGGCGTTGCAGTAGGGGCAGAACGAGGCGCCGTCCTCGATGGTCTTAAGGCAATGCGGACAGATCACGGCATCCTCTTTTCGAAGCAATTCAAACAATCGAGGTTAGAGCATAACATCGCAACGGCCCCACAGGAGCAAGGCACCAATTCAACATCGCCAGGGCGCGTAGTTACTTCTTCTTTTTGCTTGGCATCGAGACCTTAATGCCCTGGGCCGATTTGGTCACGCGGGAGCGCTTGGCACCGGCGCTCTTCTTTTTCTTGGGTTGGGTCTGCGCCACGCCCTCGAGTGCACGGGCCTCGGCCTCGCGAACGGTGCGAGCTTCGCGGCGCTGCGCCATGTCGGCGGCGACGCGCATGGCAAAACGCTCCGCCGTCGAACCCGTCGAGCTCACCTTACCGCCACCGCGACCCAGGCGGACGCGCACACCGCGGCCAAAACCAGTTGCGGCATGACGACGACGCGGCTTAAGCGAATCCATCATCGTGGCGAGCTTAAAGAACACCGAGCAGGTAAAGGCCACGATGACAGCCAAGATAACCATCTGGCCCATCGACAGGTTGGCAATAGACAGCAGCTCCGGGAATCCGATAACGCCCACCAGGATGCTGGCGACTACAAACACAAAGAGCGCCACGCGCAAGGGTGTGAGGGGCTGCGAGATACGCCAGATCAGGCTGACGCTCGCCGCGCACGACGTAAGCAGGCACATCGTAGACAGCGTGAGCTGGCTAAAGCCAAACACGCGCGCCACAAAGATATCGAGCGCCGCGGCCATAATGACCGCAAGCGACGCCGGCAGCGCACGCTTGAGCACGTTGGTCAAAAACGCACCCTTCACGCGAGCATTGTTGGGCTCCAGGCCCAACACAAAGCCCGGCGCGCCGATGCAGAAGAAGCTAATGAGCGTCATCTGGATGGGCTCGAAGGGGTACGGCGGCAGCGCGATGCACAGCGCCGCCAGGCCCATCGAGAACAGCGTCTTGGTCAAGAACAGCGAAGCCGAACGCTGCAGGTTGTTGATGGAGCGACGGCCCTCGGCCACCACGGCGGGCATCGAGGCAAAGTCGTTGTCGACGAGTTCGATCTCGGCCACGTTACGCGCGGCATCGGAGCCGGCCGCCATGGCCACGGAGCAGTCGGCCTCCTTGAGCGCCAGCACGTCGTTGACGCCGTCGCCTGTCATGGCCACGGTGTGCTCGCGGCGCTTGAGTGCCTGCACGAGCTCGCGCTTCTGCTGCGGGGTCACACGACCAAAGACATGGTAGCGGTCCACTGCGGCATCGAGCTTGGCCGGCGTATCGAGCGTCGTGGCGTCCACATAAGCGTCCGCCCCCGGCACGCCCACCACGCGAGCGATCGACGACACCGTACGCGGGTCGTCGCCACTGATCACGTTGAGGGTCACGCCCTGCTCGTTAAAGTAGCCGATGGTCTCGGCCGCCGAGGTACGAATCTCGTCGCGGATGGTCACAAAGCCCACGGGCTCGGCCTCGCCCGCCATATCGCCATCGGGCGTAAAGCCGTCCACGCGCGCCACCACGAGCACGCGGCAGGTATCGGCAAGCTCGGCGACACGGTTCTCGACCTGGGCAAACGCACGATCAGAGAGCACAAACTGCGCCGCACCCATCACATAGGAGCCCTGCGCAAACGACGCGCCGCTCCACTTTTTGGAGGACGAGAACGGAATGACCGACAGCGGCTCAGACACCTCGACCGGGCGATCTGCGTAATAGTTGAGCAGCGCCTGGCAGGTCTCATTGGCATCGGCCGAAGTCGCACGCGCCACGTTAGCCAGCGCAAAATCGAGCACCGTGGTATCGACGGGAACGGCGGCTTCGCCCTCCCCCGCGCCCATGCCAAAGCCCTCGATCGGCAGCGGATACGTGCCCTCGACCTCCATGCGACCCGACGTGATGGTGCCTGTCTTGTCCAGGCACAGCACGTCGACGCGCGCGAGCGTCTCGATGCAGTAGAGCTGCTGCGCCAGCACCTTGCGGCGGGCCAGGCGCACCGTGGCGATGGCGAGCACCGACGAGGTCAGCAGCACCAGGCCTTGCGGGATCATGCCCAGCAGGGCGCCCACCGTGGACAGCAGCGCCGACGAGGGCACGCGGCCGGCCAGCAGCTCGGAGAAGCACCACGAAAGCGCGCTATCGCCCGGGGTTCCCGCGGCATCCCACAGCTCGCTCACACTCGAGGAAAACAACGCCAAACCGAGCGGGATCATGATGATGCTCGCAAACCGCACGATGGCGTTAAGCGCGTTCATGATCTCAGAATTGACCTTTTTGACGTACTTGGCCTCGTTATTAATTTTGGCTACGTAGTTGTCGGCGCCGACATGGATCACGCGGGCGCGCAGCAGGCCCGAGTCGATAAAGCTGCCGCTCATGAGCTCAGAACCAGGCTGTTTCTTAATAAGATCGCTCTCGCCCGTCAGCAGGCTCTCATTCACGAGCGCCTCGCCCGAAACCACCACGGCGTCAGCGGGGATCTGGTCGCCGCGCCCCAAGCGGATGATGTCATCGAGCACGATCTGGTCCAGGTCGAGCTCCACCTCGGCGCCGTCGCGCACCGCGATGGCCTTCTTGGAGGTCAGCAGCGTGAGTTTATCGACCATCTTCTTAGAGCGCATGGACTGGATGACACCGATGGCGGTATTGAGAAACACCACGAACAAAAACGTCAGGTTCTTAAACGACCCGGTCACAATGACCAGGAGCGCCAAGATCACGTTGATCAAATTGAACAGCGTGCAGAGGTTCTCGATGATGAGCTCTTTGACCGACTTGGTCTTGAGCTCCATGTTGCGGTTGATCTTACCGACGGCGATGCGCTCCTCGACCTCGGCGGTCGAGAGTCCGCGCTCGATATCCGTTGCTGCCATACCACGTCCCATCACGTCGCGTCGGTATAAGAAAAACTGCCCGGACCATGCGAGGTTCGGACGGTCTCACGTTCGATGGTGCCCCATGTTGGATTCGAACCAACGGCCTTCTGCTCCGGAGGCAGACGCTCTAATCCCCTGAGCTAATAGGGCCAACGTTTGGCATTATACCCAAGTGCACCACGGGCTATCAAAATAAAAGAAAAAGCTTTGCAATTCCGGGGAAGACGCGGCGCAACGGCTCACTTTAGAAGGCAAAAGCGAATCAGATAGTATAAACTCTCATGCACCATATATACACGGCTCGCGATGCGGGCCGTTTTTGCAAGGGTTATCCATCGAGGTGAGAGGCACACCATGATTGCAATTTTAAAAGAGAGCGCCAGCGACGAGGCCGTCAGCCATATCGTCAGCTGGATTGAGAAAAAGGGCCTGAAGACCGATGTCTCGCGCGGCGAGAATGAGACGGTCATCGGCCTGGTGGGCGATACGACCAAGATCGACCCGTTCCTGCTCGAGTCCATGGATGTCGTCGAGCGCGTGCAGCGCGTCTCCGAGCCGTTCAAGCGCGCCAACCGCAAGTTCCACCCCGAGGACTCCGTCATCGACTGCGGCCACGGCGTCAAGATCGGCGGCGATCAGTTCCAAGTCATTGCCGGCCCGTGCTCCGTCGAGGGCGAGAACCTCATCCGCATCGCCCGCCGCGTGAAGGCCGCCGGTGCCACGATGCTGCGCGGCGGTGCCTACAAGCCCCGCACTTCCCCGTACGCCTACCAGGGCATGGGCCCCGCCGGTCTGGACCTGCTGTGCGAGGCGTCTGCTGAGCTCGACATGCCGATCGTCACCGAGATCATGGACCCACGCGACGTGCAGGTCTTCCTGGACAAGAAGATCGACGTCATGCAGATCGGCGCCCGCAACGCCCAGAACTTCCCCCTGCTCAAAGAGGTCGGCAAGACCAAGACTCCGATCTTGCTTAAGCGCGGCATGTCCGGCACGATCGATGAGCTGCTCATGGCCGCCGAGTACATCATGAGCGAGGGCAACGACAACGTCATCCTGTGCGAGCGCGGCATCCGCACCTTCGAGACCCGTACTCGCAACACATTCGACCTCAACGCCGTGCCGGTGCTGCACCACCTGTCGCACCTGCCCGTCGTCGCCGACCCCAGCCACGCCACCGGCTACACCCGCTACGTTGAGCCCATGGCGCTCGCCGCGACCGCCTGCGGTGCCAACGGCCTGGAGATCGAGGTCCACGACGAGCCCAGCCGCGCATGGTCCGACGGCGCTCAGGCCCTCACCCCCGATCAGTTCGACGACACCATGCGTCGCATCCGAGCCATCCGCGAGGTCGTCTGCCAAGAGACCATGGAGTAGCCCATGGGTACAGTGAGAAACGCGCGCGTTAACCAGGGCGGCCCCAAGTGCGCCGGCATCGTCGGCCTTGGCCTCATCGGCGGCAGCTTTGCCCGCGGCTATGCGCAGGCGGGCGTTCGCGTGCTGGCCTGGGATCCCGATGACGATGTCATGACCGCCGCCAGCATGGGCACCGTCGCCGGAGAGCTCAACGACAAGACACTCGGCGAATGCGACATCATCGTCCTGGCTTGCTACCCCGAAGCCTGCATCGAATGGCTCGAGGCACACGCCCAGGCACTCGCCGACGCCACCGATACCGAGGCCATCATGGGCCCCGTGGTAATTGACACGGTGGGCGTCAAGGGTATCGTGTGCGAGCGCGCCTTTGAGCTTGCCCGCGAGCACGGCTTTTACTTTGTGGGCGCGCACCCCATGGCGGGCACGCAGTACTCGGGCTATGCACACTCCCGCGCCGACCTGTTCCAGGGCGCCCCGCTGGTGCTCGTACCGCCCGCGGTGGACGATGCGCTCAAGCTGGAGCTTTTGGGCCAGGTGCGCGAGATGGTGCGCCCCTTGGGCTTTGGCAAGTTCAGCGTGACCAGCGCCGCCGAGCACGACCGTGTCATCGCCTTCACGAGCCAGCTTGCGCACGTGGTATCCAACGCCTACGTCAAAAGCCCCACTGCCCAGGTCCACCACGGCTTTTCGGCCGGCAGCTACCGCGATCTCACCCGCGTGGCGCACCTCAACCCCCAGATGTGGTCCGAGCTCATGATCGACGACGCCGACGCGCTCGCCTTCGAGATCGACCATCTGATCGAATCGCTTGGCGCCTACAGCCGCGCGCTCAAGGACCGCGACCAGCGCTATCTGGAGAATCTCCTTGCCGAGGGCGACCGCATTAAGCGCGCACTCGACGACGAGGCCTCCCACTAGACAACCCATCACGCCAGGTCGAAAGGACCGAAGCTTATGGCGATTACCATCGATATCGACACTGCACGCCCCTACCAGGTGCATGTTGGCACGTTTTTGCTGGAGCAGGCGGGGCCGCTCGTGCGCGCCACCGCCGGCGGCACCAAGGCCGTCATCGTGACGGACACCAACGTGGGCCCGCTCTACCAGATGCCCGTTAAGCAGAGCCTGGAGGCGTCAGGCTACGAGGTGAGCATCTGCACCTTCGAGGCCGGCGAGGCCCATAAGCGCGCCGAGACCTACGTTGCCATTTTGGAGTTTGTGGCCGAGCACGAGCTTTCGCGCTCCGACGTGATCGTGGCACTCGGCGGCGGCGTCGTGGGCGACGTGGCGGGCTTTGTAGCCGCCACCTACATGCGCGGCTGCAAGTTTGTGCAGATCCCCACGAGCCTGCTCGCCATGGTGGATTCGTCGGTGGGAGGCAAGACCGCCATAGACCTGGCTGCCGGCAAGAACTTGGCCGGCGCCTTTTGGCAGCCGAGCGTGGTTATCGCCGACGTGGGGTGTCTGGCCACCCTCACGCCCGAGCAGTTCGCCGACGGCTGCGGCGAGGTCGTCAAGCACGCCGTGATCGCCGACCCGGAGCTTTTCGCCGAGCTGGAGAAGACCCCGCTCACGCTGGAGCTGCTCAACCGCGATGTGGCCCGCGTAGCGCTCATCATCGCCCGCAATATCGACATCAAGCGCGCCGTGGTCGTCGCCGACGAGCGCGAAACCAACCAGCGCAAGCTCCTCAACTTTGGACACAGCGCCGGACACGCCGTCGAGGCCTGCGAGCACTTTGAGCTCGGACACGGCAACTGCGTGTCGATCGGCATGGGCATCATCACGCGCGCCGCGGCCCTGCACGGTATTTGTGATGTCGAACTTCCCGGCCGCATCGAAGAGCTCTGCGCCCGTCATGGCCTCAAGACTCGCTGCGAGCTTTCGGCCGACGCCATCTTTGCCGAGGCGCTGCACGACAAAAAACGCGCCGGTGACACTATCGACTTGGTGATTCCGCACGGCATTGGCCGCTGCAGCATCGACCGCACGCCGCTTTCCACTTTCCACGAACTCATTGCCGAGGGCCTCGGCCAGAAGGGAGACGCATCCGCATGCTAGCCCGCATCACCCCGTCCCCGCTTAAGGGCACCGTTCCCGCCATCGCGTCCAAGTCGATGGCGCATCGCCTCATCATCTGCGCCGCGCTTGCCAACGGCGAGACGCACGTCACCTGCAACACCACCTGCGCCGACATCGAGGCCACGGTGCGCTGCCTTACGGCACTGGGTGCTCGCATCGAGACCGTCGAGGACGGCTTCCAGGTCCACCCCACCATGAAGAGTGTTGAGTTTGGCCTGCTCAAGGCCCTTGCCGGCGGCACGCTTGACTGCGGTGAAAGTGGCTCCACGCTGCGCTTTATGCTGCCTGTCGCCTGCGCGCTGGGTGCAGAAGCAACTTTTGTGGGTCAGGGGCGCTTGGGCGCCCGCCCGCTCTCCCCGCTCTCGGACGAGATCATCGCCGCCGGCTGCGACCTACAGGGTCTGGGCGGTTTTCCGCTCAAGACGAGCGGCCGCATGCGCCCGGGCACCTTTGTGCTTCCGGGCAACGTGAGCTCGCAGTACATCTCGGGCCTGCTGCTGGCAGCCCCGCTGCTGGCCCAGCCCTCCTGCGTGCAGGTAACCGGCCTCATCGAGAGCCGCCCCTACATCAACCTGACGATCCAGGCCATGAAGGCCTTTGGCGTCGAGGTCAACGTCGAGCGTATTCCGGCCAAGGACGGCCAGCCCGAGGTCACGAACTTCCGCGTGAGCAGCGGCTCGTACCGCACGCCCGGCAGCGTTGCTGTCGAGGGCGACTGGTCCAACGCCGCCTTTTGGCTGTGCGCCGGCGCTATCGGCGCCGACCCCATCACCGTGGAGGGCGTATCCCTGAGCTCCGCGCAGGGCGACCGAAACGTGCTCGCCGCGCTTTCGCGCTTTGGCGCCCGCATCGTGCGCTCCACCAACGCCGCCACCGTGCAGTCCGACAAGCTCGCCGGCTTTGAGATGAGCGCCCACGACATTCCTGACCTGGTGCCCGTCATCTCGGCCGTAGCCTCGCTGGCGCAGGGCCGCACCTTTATCCGCGATTGCGCCCGTCTGCGCATCAAGGAATCCGACCGCCTGGTCACGACCACCCGCGAGCTCACCGCGCTGGGCGCGCAGGTGCGCATTGCCGGCGATGACCTCATCATCAAGGGTGTCGATGCCTTAACCGGCGGCGAGGTCGATTCGCACAACGACCATCGCATCGCCATGATGGCCGCTATCGCCGCGAGCCGTGCCACCGGCGAAGTTGTGATCCACGGCGCCGAGGCAGTCAACAAATCCTATCCCGATTTCTTCGACCACTACCGTCTGCTGGGCGGCAAGGCCACGCTCGAGGAGGAATAGCATGTCCTCGACCTTTGGCAACGTATTGCACCTGAGCATCTTCGGCCAGTCGCACTCCCCCGCTATCGGTTGCTCGCTCGACGGCATCCCCGCTGGTATTGCCGTGGATCAGGAGCAGCTGCAGGCCTTTTTGGACCGTCGCGCCCCCGGTCGCGACGAGACCGCGACCAAGCGCCGCGAGGCCGACGCCGCGCATATCATCGCCGGTGTGGTCGATGGACATACCACCGGCGCGCCCATCGCTGCGATTATCGAGAACACCAACACGCGCTCCAAGGATTACTCCGAGCTGCGCCGCAAGCCCCGTCCGGGACATGCGGACTTCCCTGCGCGCGTGAAGTATCACAACATGCACGATGTCGCCGGTGGCGGGCATTTCTCCGGCCGCCTGACGGCACCCCTGTGCATCGCCGGCGGCATTGCGCTGCAGGCGCTCGAGGCCCGCGGCATTAAAGTGATGGCGCATGTGGCGCAGATCGGCGGCATCTCCGACCTGCCGATGGACGACATAGTCTATCGCGAGGCCGACCGCAAGGCGATCCTTACGAACGATCTGCCGTGCATTGATGCCGCCGCAGCCGGCCGCATGCGCGAGGAAATCCTAGCCGCGCGTGACGAACTCGACAGCATCGGCGGCATCGTGGAGTGCGGCATTTACGGGCTTCCCGCAGGCATCGGCGACCCCATGTTCGACGGCATCGAGAACCGCATCGCGCAGATCGCGTTTGGCATTCCCGCCGTAAGGGGCGTGGAGTTTGGCATGGGCTTTGCCGTGGCCGCCATGCGCGGCAGCGAGAACAACGATCCGTATCGCATCGATGCCGAGACCGGCGAGATCGAGGTCGAGTCCAACAACGCCGGCGGCATCCTGGGCGGTATTTCGACCGGCGCGCCCGTCATGTGGCGCATGGCCGTAAAGCCGACACCCTCCATTGGCCGCGAGCAGCAGACGGTGGACATGGACGCTATGGAAAATGCCGAGCTCTCGGTCCACGGCCGCCACGATCCCTGCATCGTCCCGCGCGCCGTCCCCGTGGCCGAGGCAGCCGCCGCCCTTGCCATCTGGGACGCCCTCCTCGAAGACGCCGCCCAGCGCTAACTACCCACCCCTCAACATCCCCCGACACGTGAAAGGGGTCTCCATGGACCTTGCTGACATCCGCCAGGCCATCGATGGCATCGACACCACGCTCCTCAATAGCTTTGTCGAGCGTATGGACATTGCCACCGAGGTCGCCAAATCAAAGATCGAGATGGGCAAGGCCGTCTTTGACCCCGCCCGCGAGCGCTCAAAACTCAACAACCTCGCCAGCCGCGCGCCCGAGCGCTACGAGGCGCAGACCATCACCCTGTTCCGCCTCCTTATGAGCATGAGCAAGGCCGAGCAGCAGCGCTACATCAACGAGCTCAAGGGCATCACCGTCTCGCAAAAGGCCCACGCCACGGCTGCAGCCTTTGACACGCCCTTCCCTCAAACGGCCACCGTTGCCTGCCAGGGCGTGGAAGGTGCCTATAGCCAGATCGCCGCGTGCAAACTCTTCGACGTGCCCGACATCGCGTTTTTCGAGACCTTCGAAGGCGTTATGCGCGCTGTGCGCGACGGCTTCTGCGAGTTTGGCGTGCTGCCCATCGAGAACTCCACCGCCGGCTCGGTCAACGCCGTCTACGACCTGCTCGCCCAGTTCGACTTCCACATCGTGCGCTCGCTTCGCCTCAAGATCGACCACAACATGCTCGTCAAGCCCGGCACCAAGCTCGCCGACGTGCGCGAGGTTTACAGCCACGGCCAAGCCATTGCCCAGTGTGCGGGCTTTATCGAGTCCCACGACCTGCACGCCACCAAGTACCCCAACACCGCCATGTCGGCCGAGATGGTCGCCAGCTCCGAGCGCACCGATATTGCCGCCATCGCATCGCGCAGCTGCGCGGCACTCTATGGCCTGGAGGTGCTGGAGCCCAACATCCAGGACTCGGACAACAACTACACGCGCTTTGTCGTCATCAGCCGTGAGCCGCGCGTCTATCCCGGTGCCAACCGTACCTCGCTCATGATTACCACGGCCAATGAGCCGGGCGCCCTCTACCGCGTGCTCGAGCGCTTCTATGCGCTCAACATCAACCTCATCAAGCTCGAGAGCCGCCCCATCCCCGGCCGCGACTTTGAGTTTATGTTCTACTTTGATCTGGACTGCCCCTTTGGCAGCAAGGCCCTCGACGACCTGCTCGATTCTATCGACGACGTGTGCGAGAGCTTCACCTACTTTGGCAGCTACACGGAGGTGCTCTAGATGACCGATACCGCCGCAACCCGCCCCTACGGAGTGCTGGGCCGCGTGCTGGGCCACAGCTACACCCCAACCATCTACAAGGAGCTCGCTGGGCTCGAGTACGTGCGTTTTGAGCGCGAGCCCGAGGATCTTGAGGCCTTTATGACGGGCGACGAATGGGAGGGCACCAACGTGACCATCCCCTACAAGCGCGCCGTCATGGAGTATCTGGACGAGCTGAGCCCGCTCGCCGAGCGCATGGGCAACGTCAACACCATCACGCGCCTGCCCGACGGCCGCCTGCGCGGCGATAATACTGACTACTTTGGTTTTCAGTGCCTGGTCGAGGAGCTGGGAGTTGAGGTTACCGGCAAGAAAGTTCTCGTGCTCGGCGCCACCGGTGGCGCCGGCACCACGGCGAGCATGGTGCTGGGAGACCTGGGCGCCATCGTCGTACCCGTGGGTCGCACGAGCGAGGTCAACTACGGCAACATCGCGCAGCAGTCCGACGCCGCCCTGCTCGTCAACTGCACGCCTGCCGGCATGTTCCCCCACTGCCCCGACGCGCCTTGCACGTTCGAAGGGCTCGATGCGCTCGAAGGCGTTATCGACATTGTCTACAACCCCGCCCGCACGGGCCTGATGCTCGAGGCCGAGCGCCGCGGTATCCCTTGCATCGACGGCCTGCTAATGCTCGTGGCCCAAGCGGCGCAAGCCGTTGAGCGCTATACCGGCCAGGTCACCCCGCGCGAGCGCATCCTGGACATAACGGAGCGCTTGTCACGCCGCGAACAGAACATCGCGCTGATCGGCATGCCGGGCTCGGGCAAGACCCGCGTGGGTGAGCAGATTGCCCTGCTCACGGGTCGCGAGCACATCGACCTGGACCGCGCCCTCGAGGAACGCCTCGACATGCCCTGCGCCGACTTTATCGTCGAGCGCGGCGAGGCCGCCTTCCGCGAGCAGGAGACAGCGGAGCTGGCCGACATTTCCAAGCGCAGCGGCCTGGTGCTTTCCACCGGCGGCGGCGTGGTCACGCGCGACGAAAACTATCCGCTGCTGCACCAAAACAGCCAGATCGTGATGCTCAACCGCAAGCTCGACGAACTCGCCCACAAGGGACGCCCTATCACCGCCCGTGATGGCATCGATAAACTTGCCGAGCAGCGCATGCCGCGCTACCGCGCCTGGGCCGACTACATCATCGACTCACGCGACTGCGCCGCCAACACCGCCCAAGCCCTCCTCGACACCCTCCCACCCGCCCTCTAACC
>NZ_QSPG01000004.1:128765-150955 GCF_003436395.1 Collinsella sp. TM06-3
CTCCCACCCGCCCTCTAACCAAAACCACCACAAAGGGGACAGGCACCTTTGTGGTGGTTTTCCAACCGCAAAGGAAGCAACCATGAAAGCACTCGTCATCAACGGCCCCAACCTCAACATGCTCGGCATTCGCGAGCCGGGCATCTATGGCAGCGACAACTACGACCGCTTAGTGCAGATCTGCCAGGAAGCGGGCGCCGAACAGGGCTTCGACGAGATCGAGGTTTTCCAGTCCAACCACGAGGGCAGCATCGTCGACAAGATCCAAGAGGCCTACGGCAAGGTCGACGGCATCGTCATCAACCCGGCCGCCTACACGCATACGAGCGTGGCCATCCTGGACGCGCTCAAAGCCGTCGCAATCCCGGCTGTGGAGGTCCACATCAGCGCTGTCGAGACCCGCGAGGACTTCCGCCAGGTGAGCTACGCACGCCTAGCCTGCTTCGCCACCATCACCGGCGAGGGCCTGCAGGGCTACGCCCACGCGCTGGAGCTGCTGAAAGAGCATCTCGAAAAGTAGCCTCGCGGATCCATTTATTAGCAACGATTCACACGAACAGAACTCCAGCGCCGGCAGCAGCACCTCGCTGCTGCCGGCATTTTATTACTGGCATATAATCGTTGCAGTCACACAACGTCTGGAGACCCACATGCTGAGCATTCACCTGGGGGATTACCCCGGTTCCATCTACGATACCGAAACCTATTTTAGGAACTCGTACCTGGATTCCTGGTTCGAGGACCCTATGGCAGCGCAGATGATTAAAAGTATTGACGGTTCAGAGCTCATCGGCCCCCACAACATCATCAGCAAACAGCTCGGTTCGATTACGCCCCTCGAGCTTTCCGGCGGCGTTAAGACGCTGCTGCTGGTGCGCAATCTACCAAACATGGTGTTTAATGCATCCACTTGCGGAGATAACTGCGCCCGCTGGCTGCTCAAAATTGGCAAAGAGCAGGATGTGCTGGTAACCCTTTACCACATCATGAAATTCCCCTGGAAGCATTTTGAGATTCGCATTAATAACGATGGCCGCATCGTCAGGAACATGCAGGAGCTTGTCGGCGCCACGAATGACTTTTTGGATGTTGATGAATAATGAAGGGAACACACACCGTTGTCGTGGAGCGCGCAAAAGTCAAATACACGCTCACCTTTAAACGCAATATTTCCTTCATCCGCGGCAACAGCGGCACGGGCAAAACGACACTCATCTCGATGATTCGCGACTACAACGATCGTGGACCGGAGAGCGGCGTCACGCTCAGTTGTGACGTTCCCTGTGAAACGCTATCTGGCAGGCGTTGGGAACGCGAGCTTTCGATTATCGAGGACTCAATAATCTTTTTAGATGAGGGTAACGAATTTATCTACTCAAAAGACTTCGCAAAAGCCGTTAACGGGTCGTCCAACTATTTTGTCCTGATATCTCGTCGAGACGCCAGCGAACTCCCCTACAGTGTCAACGAAATCCTAAAGCTGGTAAACACCACGAGTAAAACAATCAATGGCCGAAAGAGCGATAAACGCTTCTACTCGGTAACAAAACCGATATACAGCCACACGGCAAACATGCTTTACCAGGATCTAAATGTTGGATTCGAGGTACCCGACGCCATAGTTGTCGAGGATAGCAAGTCTGGCTATCAATTCTACAGCGCCCTTTGCAACCGACTGGGAATCCCCTGCCATACCGCTACCGGCGTAGCGAATCTAAAACGAATGATTCACGAATGTCCCGAGAAAAACATCCTTGCCATAGGAGACGGCGCAGCGTTTGGCCCCTACATCGAAAAGGTACTGGGACAGCGCGTTTACAAAAACGTTCGCTTGTTCCTCCCGGAATCATTCGAGTGGACACTTCTGCGCTCCGGGCTCATACCCAGCAGCGACATTCCCAAGATCCTCGAGGACCCCTCAAGCTATATCGAAAGTCGCGATTATTTAAGCTGGGAGCGGTTCTTCACCGATGTGCTGGTCAAATACTCAGCAGACACTCGCTACGCTTACAAAAAGGCACGACTCAACGAGCAGTACCTAAAGCCGCAGGCAATGAATGCCGTATCGAAAGTCTTACCGGAGTGTTTGAAGACGAATTAGCAGATTCTTTAAATCATCTAGAAACCGGGGCTATGCACATGAGCTGAAGCTGCTGAAAGAAAGCCTACAACACGCCTGGTACACTAATCCTTAGAACAGAATTATCAGGTTTATTTGTCCCAAATCTTAAGTAACTGTTTGATTACATACAAAGGAGCACATCAATGTCCCAGTACGATTACCTCGTCGTCGGTGCCGGCCTTTCGGGCGCCGTCTTTGCCAATGCCGCCAGGCGCGCCGGCAAGTCGGTCCTGGTCATCGATCGCCGCGACCACATCGCCGGCAACGTCTACACCGAGGACGTCGAGGGCATCCAGGTCCACCGCTACGGCGCGCACATCTTCCACACCTCCATGAGGGACGTCTGGGACTACGTCAACCGCTTCGCCGAGTTCAACAACTACGTCAACTCGCCGGTAGCCAACTTCCATGGCAACATGTACAACATGCCCTTCAACATGAACACCTTCGCCAAGATGTGGCCGGACGTCGTCACGCCGGCGGACGCCAAGGCCAAGATCGCAGAGCAGGTGGCCGCCGAGAACATCGGAGAGCCGGCCAACCTCGAGGAGCAGGCGCTGTCGCTCGTCGGCCGCGACATCTTCGAGACGCTCGTGAAGGGCTACACCGAGAAGCAGTGGGGCCGCGACTGCAAGGACCTGCCCGCAAGCATCATCAAGCGCCTCCCCTGCCGCTTCACCTACGACAACAACTACTTCAACGACCGCTACCAGGGCATCCCCATGGGCGGCTACACCAAGATGGTCGCCAACATGCTCGAGGGCGTCGAGGTACGCTGCGGCGTGGAGTACAAGGAGCTGGCCGCCGCCGAGCCCGATATCGCCGCCAGGACGATCTACTGCGGCCCCATCGACGCGTTCTACGACTTCAAGCTGGGCACGCTCGAGTACCGCAGCCTGCGTTTCGAGACCGAGACCCTCGACGAGGCCGACCACCAGGGCGTGGCCGTGGTCAACTACACCGAGCGCGAGGTCCCCTACACGCGCGTCATCGAGCACAAGCACTTCGAGTTCGGCACGCAGGACAGGACCGTCATCACGCGCGAGTACCCGGCCGACTGGAAGCCCGGCGACGAGCCCTACTACCCCATCAACGACGCCAAGAACGAGGCCCTCTACAAGCAGTACGAGGAGCTGGCGGCGCAGGAGGGCGACGTGATCTTCGCCGGTCGCCTGGGCGGCTACAAGTACTACGACATGGACAAGGCCATCGCCGCCGCCTTCGAGCTCGTCCGCAACGAGCTGGGCGTGGAGCCCACGGAGGCGTAAGAGACGAGCGATTCACAGTCCCTACTAAATGAATCAATAGGCCGGCGAAGTGGTTACGCTTCCGCCGGTCTATTTCCAAGGGTAAAATGTACATTCGCCTCAAATTGATAAAATGTAAATGATGTTTAAAGCAATCATTCCAGTCATTCATTCTTAACCAACTAGAATTTGCAAAAGAATGGATTTGATTGCTTGTAATGCTAAATAAATAGAAAGAAGTATTGAATGCTCAACAAAATTAAACAACTTCTACCAGCATCATCTAGGTCGCTTCACGCCATGCATGACGATATAAACAGGCTGCATGAAGAGCTAGAAAGAATTTATCATCGCATTGAAGTCGCCGATAACGGCATCAACATGAACATCAACTACAAGTTCGACAATATGGCAATTCCAATTATTGAGTCGATTGCTCAGAACCTCGATGCCCATGATGAGCACATGAAAATGTTTGCGTGGGAAGAGTACAAGCGACCAGAAGAAACTATCCAGGAAGCAAAGGAGCGTTTCTTTAAAGAGCTCCCAAAAGCAACTGGCGGATTAAGGCTTTTGCAGCTTGGATGCGGAAAACTGTTGGGGGAATTCGACACTCTCTGCAAAGAGAACGACATCAATTATTGGATTAACTTCGGAACACTTATCGGAGCCATTAGGCATCAAGGATTCATTCCCTGGGACGATGATACCGACCTTGGAATCATGCGCGATGATCTAGAAAAGCTATGCGACATCGTTGAAGACGACAACCGATATAAAATATCAATTGTTTACGACCGTTTTGTCCACTGTCGACAAGTTAGATTTCTTTACAACGACGAAAACATACCCTGTTTTCTGGATTTGTTCATTTATGACTGGGCTCCTTCAACTGACAACAAATTCGCCGAAGAGCAGCGAAAACTCCGTGTTCAAATGGTCGAAGAAATGGAGTCAGACAGAGCGCTGACATTCTGGCATGACGAGCCTTATTACTCGGGCGAGAACAATAGCCTGATTCAGAAGCATTACGATCGATGCCTCGAAAAGTCCAAAGCGGCCGGAATCATATGCGATAAGGAGCATGCCAAGGGCATCATGTGGGCTATCGACAACCTTGATGATGGAAAACAGAAACAATGGGTCTACCCCATTGCAGACCTCTTCCCCACTAAAGCTATAGCGTTTGAGGGCACACAACTCGAGGAGCCGAATAACCCCGATTTATTCCTCTGGAGCCGCTATGGGGATATCTACGAGCTTCCAAATGACATTAACAGTCACTTCCAACACGTCAATCATAACGAGCTGGAAAGTGGGTCCTCAAATCTTGCCATGAAACGCCTGCTTGATTAATGGTTAAAAATTGCCCCGTGCTTACCATGCAATACACGGGGCAATTTTATTGAGCAAGCCTGCCCTTTACCTCAGTAGTCGAAATACCAGGAGTTCGATTCAAGTAGACAACATCGCAAATATCTTTCAATGATTCAAAGCGAGGGTCGCCAGCCCAATCGCCTCCCATGCACACAACATCAGCGTGATACATCTTTATGTCTCGAGGCTTTTGATCCCAATTGTCTTCCGGAATTACCAAGTCAACATAACGCAGCGCTTCAAGCATCTCACGCCGCACATCATAGGAATAGAAGCTCTTTTTCCCTTTTAGAGCATTGAATTCATCGGTTGAGAGCCCAACGATGAGATAGTCGCCGAGCTTAGATGCCTGCTGAAGAAGGCGAATGTGACCATAATGAAGCAAATCAAACGTTCCGTACGTAAGTACTCGTTTTAAGGAATGGCGATCGTCCGCACCCGATAAACCGTTCTCCAGAAGATCGGAATTGGCCTCAATCCGAACAGACGAAAATGTGCCCATCAGCTACTCCATAAAAGAAGAGCCGTCGATTTGACGGCTCGATAAATACAGGTGCTCCATGGCGGATTCGAACCGTCGACCTTGGGATTAGAAGTCCCCTGCTCTATCCAACTGAGCTAATGGAGCGTAGAGTCATGCAAATACGCCAAAAGCGTGTTTGCACAACGCATAAATTATACCCTACTTAAACTGGTCGTGGTACGCCTTACATACCTCATCGACAGGACCATCCATGCGCAGGTCGCCCTTCTCGATCCAAACCGCTCGCTGGCAAATGCGTTCAACCTGCTCCATGGAATGAGAAACAAACAGTACCGTAACGTCGCCGCTCTCAATAAAATGCTGAATGCGACGCTCACACTTCTGCTGGAAGAACACATCGCCAACAGAAAGCGTCTCATCAACAATAAGGATATCGGGCTCGGTAATGGTGGCGATAGCAAAGGCGATGCGCGCGACCATGCCCGACGAGAAATTCTTAAGCGGCATGTCGACAAAGTCTTTAAGCTCAGCGAACTCGATAATATCGTCAAAGCTCGCATCGATAAATTCCTTGGTATAACCGAGCAGTGCGCCGTTAAGGTAGATATTCTCGCGTGCTGTAAGCTCGGGATCAAAGCCGGCGCCCAGCTCGATGAGCGGGGCGATGTTGCCGTGAACCTTAACCTCGCCCTCACTGGGCTCCAGAACGCCAGCGATGATCTTAAGCATCGTAGACTTGCCAGAACCGTTAGTACCAACCAGACCGACAACCTCGCCGCGGTGAACATCAAAAGAGATGTGCTTAAGCGCGCGGAACTCCTCAAAGAAGAGCTCGTGCTTAGCAAGCTTAATAAAGTATTCCTTAAGGTTCGTTAAAGACTCAGACGCCATATTGAAGATCATGGTGACGTCTTTAACCTCAACAGCAAGGGGCTGCTTGCTGTAATCAATAGCAGATTCAGTCATTACAGCGCTCCTTAAATGTAGAGAATAAACTTGTGCTCGGTCTTATGGAACACGGCGTAACCGACAACCAAAGCGATAACTGACCAGATAACGCAAAGTCCGAGCGTAAGCATGGAGGGCGTCGTGTTAAACAGGAAGATATCGCGCATGAACTGCAGGTAGTTGTACATGGGATTCACAACAACCAGCACCTGAATCCAATGGGCCATCTGGCTAATGTAATCGGTGGTCCAGAAGATAGGCGTCAGGTACATCCATGCGGTGATAACGACGGTCCAGAGGTGCATAACATCGCGGAAGAATACGGCAAGCGCCGAGAGCATCATGCCCAAGCCCATGCAAAAGCACATAAGCAAAAACAGGCAAACCGGCAGCAAGATTAAATGCCAGGTAGGAAGAACATGGAACCACAGCATAACCAGCGCGACGGCAACCAGAGAGAAGGCAAAGTTAACGAGCGAGAATAGCACCTTCTGAACCGGGAACACCCAGCGGTGCACCTTAACCTTTTTAAGCAAGGACGACGCCGCGATGATGGACATGAGCGCCTGGTTCGTCGACTCGGACATAACCGAGAACGTAATGTTACCGACGATTAGGTACAGCGGATACATCTCAGGCGTAATGGAGCCATTGCGGCTCTGACCAAAAATGGTCGAAAACACAATGGACATGACGACCATCATAAGAAGCGGATTGAGCACCGACCACGCAACACCCAAAACGCTGCGACGATACTTAATCTTAAAATCCTTAGTGACAAGCTGCCTCAGGATGTATTTGTCTTTTTCGAAATCATTTTTAGCGTGAGAGGCCGGCTTAGCCACCGCTTTCTGACTATCTACGCTGTCAGTCACGGACCAACTCCTTGTCTCGTAATACATAACAGTGGAAAGTATAGCCATCAAACGCGGCAACTAACTCAGCGATCCAAATCTGGAAAAGTACCCCATAGTAATTACAGGCACCAGCCGACAGGTATACTAGCAACCTGCTAATAACTTATGGGGGCATTCATCTTGGACTATACAGACACAGCGGTCATCATTCCCTGCTACAACGAGGCTGTCACCATCGGCAAGGTCATCGACGACTTCCACCGCGAACTCCCCGGGGCCACGGTCTACGTCTACGACAACAACTCGACCGACGGCACGTCCCGAATCGCGCGCGAGCATGGCGCCACCGTGCGCCTCGAGCCGCGCCAGGGCAAGGGCAACGTCTGCCGCCAGATGTTCCGCGACATCGACGCTGCCTGCTACCTCATGGTCGACGGCGACGACACCTACCCCGCCGAATCGGCCCGCGCGCTCTGCGACCCTGTCATCGCGGGCGAGGCGGACATGACCGTGGGCGATCGCCTGTCCAACGGCACCTACGCCGAGGAGAACAAGCGCGCCTTCCACGGATTCGGCAACGACCTGGTCCGCTCTATGATCAAGTGGATCTACGGCTACAGCTTTGAGGACGTCATGACGGGCTACCGCGCCATGAGCCAGCCGTTCGTCAAGACGTTCCCCGTTCTGAGCGAGGGCTTCCAGATCGAGACCGAGCTCTCCATCCACGCCGTCGACCACCGCTGGCGCATCAAGGACGTCCCGGTGGAGTACAGGGACCGCCCCGCGGGATCGGAGTCTAAGCTCGACACGGTCGGCGACGGCATCAAGGTCATCGCCATGATCGGCACGCTCTTCAAGGACTACCGCCCGCTCAAGTTCTTCAGCCTCATCGCGCTGCTCTTCGCCGTTATCGGCCTCGCGCTCGGCATCCCCATCATTGTTGAGTACTTCCGCACTGGGTTGGTTCCCCGCTTCCCTACTGCCATGCTCGCCGCATGCTTCATGTTCCTGTGCGGCCTCAGTCTGGCGACGGGCTTCATCCTCGACTCGGTCGCCAAGGTAGAAAAGAAACAATGGGAGCTTCAGGTATACAAAACGCGCAATTCAAAAGGTGAGTAAACTCTAATGAGCACAAGCAAGCGTCTTACAAACTGGGATCTTCTAAGAGCCCTCTCAATGTTTCTAGTTGTTGTAGTTCACATCGCACCGCAACTTGGCAGTTTTCGAAATATCAACGCTAGCGCAATAGCTAGCACGGCTGCGATTATCTGTGACCCGATATTCTTCTGTCTGTCGGGCTATTTCGCACTGAAGCCATTAAAGAAGAGTTACAAGGATTACCTCTTCGGGAAAGCCCTATCGCTACTTCTTCCCATCTTTATCTATGCAACGCTTTTGTACGCTTACAAAGCGGCGACTGGCCAGCTTCAAGATACCAACTACATCCGATACACCAGCAGCCTTGTTCAAGGCGGCTGGTGGTTTGTCCCGGCACTCATTCCGTTCATTTTAGTAGCACCGGTACTGTCCAAAATGTTCGACGCCCTCGATGATCGTACCTGCAAAATTGCCCTGTTTGTGACCTTAGGAATCTATGCATGGGGTGGTCTGTCATCCGCTGCAAACTCTTTGCTCATCAACTCTCAGCATGTCACTTTTGCGGCGGCCATAAGCATGCTTCAACGCATTATTCCGCAATCGCTTCTCGGAGGAACGTATTTCACATTCTTTTGCATGGGATATTTCGTCAAGCGTGTTAACCCGTTATTGAATAGGCAAGAAGCTTGGTTTATCAAAACAGCAGGCATCTCATTCTTTATCATCGATATTGTGAGCGCATATTTTGGACTTGAAAGATCTGACCCAAGCTTCAACTGGATGATTGTGACCGTGGCTATATTCGTTGCATCTGATGGAATCAAACTTCAATCACAATCGCTTTCGAAGACAATCGAATGGGTCGCAAAAAGGTCCTATTCAATCTATCTCCTACAATACGCAACGATAGAATTCGCAACTAATGTTATCTATGCTGGAGCATTAAACGGTGGGTATGCGGCAATCGCATGGCCTCTTAGGCTAGCGACTTGGATTTTAGCAACAGCCGTGGCCTACGGATTGGCATTAGTGGTAGCGTCGGTCGTGGACCCACTCATCATTAAGCCAATCCAGAAAAAGCTTCGATCCTGCGCGACTTTTATTTCAAACAATTGATATTTAAAGGTTCCATGATGATAGCACCATCATGGAACCTTTAATAGCTTTATTAATTATAGAAGTAGGCAAAGGAACGCAGTTAGTGCTTTCCGCGGAGCGCACGATAGACATAGCTTAAGCCACCAGCATTCCAATATGTCTTGAGTGTCTCCAGTTTGCCCGAACTATGCTCGCAGGCACGATGTGCAGCGTAGTAAGTGGGATCGTTGGCAATCCAATCAATCTCGTCAATCTCCCACGGTTCAAAGTATAGAAAGCCCTCGCCGGCGGGATCACAATAAATGGATCGATCAAAATAACGTCGATCAATATAACCCGATTCGATTTCCTGACGCATTTCAGTTGAAAAACGCTCAAGGAACTCAGGCTTAAGCTCATCGCCAAGACGATCATAATTCCAGCGGTAATTGAGGAACTTTGTGTGTGCTCGTACGGGCCCAAGCGTCGCCTTTAAATCGGGACGCTTCTCATCAATAAACCGAGAGATCTCATCATGCTCGTCGCAAACGCAATAAACCTTACCCGGAGAATTAACAGAAGACTTTTCATTATCTTGGCGATAGTGTAGAAACGCACGTCCTGAATAGGCAACGCGATGCGCGCACGAAAAAACTTTGAAGGTAAAACCTAAATCCTGATAAGAAGCGCCAGGGGTGGGATTAAAACGAATTTCATTTTCATCAAGGAATGACTTGAGATACAACGCGGACCAAATAGAAGCTTTAGCCCAAAAAATATCAGGATAATCCAACGGACGATGTGCACCCAAGGCAATCATCTCAGGAGTAGCAAGCTTGAATAGGAGATCCGTACGATACCCACGGGAAACGTCGGGCTTGGACCAATAAAGCCAGAAATTACATTTAAAGACCTCTAGCTGACGAGATTCGGCTTCGGTCAGCATATATTCAAGGGCATCAGCATCAAGAAAATCATCGGACTCGAGGATGGAGATGTACTTGCCCTTTGCAATCTCCAAACCGCGATTCATAGAGTCACCGTAGCCAGAATTTGGCTTATCGATAACAACGAAACGGGGGTCTTCAGAAGCGAATTTATTAATGATGTCTAGCGAAGAATCCGTAGAGCCATCATTAATGCAGATAATTTCAATATCCTTGAGAGTCTGTTTCTGCAGAGAAATAAGACACTTATCGAGATATTTCTCGACATTGCAAATGGGAACCAACACCGAAATTAAGGGAGTAAGAGAACTCAAAATTGGCCTTTCATGATTGACAAACAAAGAAGCGAGAGGTTGATAAAATTCAATTGGCTAGTATACGCGAAACATAAAGAATCTACTCAATCTCATATAATCGCATGCTGCCCTCAGACAACACTGTCTTAAATCCGGGCGTTTCATCATCAATGGTCTCTATACCTTCCCATTGATCGGGAAAATACGACCAGAAATGATGTGGAGTATCTTGCTCATTTAAATCCAGAATCAAAACGTACTTAAGACCAAGTTTATCGCAGGCGCTACGAACATCACAGTTGTAACTGATTTCGGAAAGATGGTTCCTAATGAGCTGGCTCTCTTTTGTTTCAGAATCAGAAGAAGGAAGGTTGAACCTGCGATAGTACACATTCATTCCTGTAAGCGAAGCCAAAAATGCACTACCGTCGTTTGGCTCATTAATCACAGCAGCGGAAGCAGGTATTTTAGACAGTGCCTTACGGGAAAATGCAAGCTCTTCATTCGTAAGAACATGAGAATTGTCGATGCAGTTTTCTTGACTTACGATATTTGCATAGTTACCAAAACTTGTATTAAAGGTGAGCAGTCCTTTTAGCTCGAAACTGGGAAGATAAATTAAAGCAACATACGCACACAAAATGGCTAAAGCATAACGCTTGGCGACCTTAGTCGACCAATGTTTAACAATAAACGGGACAAGCTTCTGATATATACATTTGATACCAAAACAAGCTATAACGGTTGCCAAGATGGCAAGATTTACACCAAGTCTATGCGGATCAGTGTACCAAAAACCACCGAACAGGTGTTTCAGGAAACCCTCAGTAGAGACCGAAAGAAAATACCCAAAGCACACCAGACCGTAGGAAAATACCAGCCACCTTTTTACCTTGGAATTCCAAAGCTCTTTTAGACCAACCGCAACAAGCAATGCCACGCCAAGTTGAATCGTATGATCCGTGGTCGAAAGGAAAGCTATATCTATAGCCGCCTGAAACAGCGACTCGGTTTTTGGCCAGTCAAACGAAACTATAGACTGAAACGCAGGCAAACGAAAGCAGACAAACCAAAGTAAAAAGACAACGGCGGCGGCTCCGCTGGCAATAAAGAGGGCAACGCGATCGTCAACTTTATCCTTAGCTATAAAGTAGATTCGACTTACCAGATAGGGAGCAAGAGCAATCACCATGAAAAAAATGCCTGAGGGTTGTGTAAGCCCAATTGCAATCCCCGCTAATACAATGGCGCCAATTTTGCCCATGAGTCTGAAAATGTCATCACAATCAAAGCATACGACAAATAGGCCCATACAAGAGGGAACGAGTGCATAGGCATACAGCATTGGATATAACGGTCCAAACGAAACGAAATCCCACACAGAAGAACTGACTGCCAAAACGAGCACTGACGCCACAAGCGTTAAACGACGAGATTTGAAAATGCAGGAAATGAAATACGTCATCCCCAGCGGGAACACAACGGCAATTAAAGCGGTGTTAACGGCATTAATACCGACAGCGACATTTGCTCCCACGGCAGAACAGCACATAGCGACAAGGCCATGCCAAGCCGAGGGATAGAACGCCTCTGTTCCCAAATAAGGAGAGGGTACAGACCCAAGAGACGCGGTGTATTCAGTGAAGCCGATTGACGAATAATTGCCAGTAGCAATAAATGTAGCAATCTTATTAAGATGATGTCCATTATCAAATGCCTGAAAAATCGAACCGGCAGTATCGAGGTTCTTGGTAAAAAAGACGACAACCAATAGAACGCTTACCGCAAGCGTGGAAAATACAATAGCGACATCCCCTATTTCTATATCTTGCCTTTTATCGGGTCGATGCCTAGTCGCTATTAAACTGGCAAAACTGAGCAAAATTGCCACGCCCAGCGCAGGTCCAAGAAGCGAAACGGTCGTACAGGGGATGCCATACAGCCCATACGCAATAGGAAGCACTCCGTAGCAAGCAGCACCCAAAAGAGGAGAAACCGCCATAAGAGTAATCAGATTCAGCCTGAGGGGCAAAAACGCAATGATACCCGGCAAATACAAAAAAGCAAGGCAGGCGCTGATGCTCACCGCATATTCAAACCACATTTACAGTTAACCTTTCAAGCTTATGAACATAAAAGCGCCGTTTGATTGCGCTATATTTATCAATTATTTCACATTGTCATTAATGTTCAAGACAAGGCGAGGCAACCACAACATACTATTTGAAGCACAATGCAAAATATCAAAAGCAGACACAATTACCGAGTCCAAGACCCTTTCGGTACTGCCCTTAAATACTATCCCCACGCCCCGCTGCGCAGCCTACCTATACTTCATCACTCAGATGTTCCGCAACGTAGCGAGTAGGGCTGAATTGTGTGCAACGCGGTCCATGCTGTGGTATAGCTGCTCAAGCAATTAAATATCACAATTAATCGTCATTGGATGACCTAAAGTCGTTACTGTTCCAATTTAAAGCAGCAGCCTGCACCAGAGAATTCAATCGCTCTTCCTGCTTAGCAAGTCTCAAAGAAATAGTAAAATCGCGAACCACCAGAACGGCTATCACATATAGGAAAACAAAATTCGAGGCAGACATAAACCCTAAAAGGCCAGCAATGTGTACGGCAATCTCAGGAAAAATGCCGAGTAAAACAAAGCTTGTGCTGAACAAAAGCCAAAATAAGGAGTCCAAAACCTGCATTTGCGCCTTTTTCAGCTTCCGGATAACGAAATAGAAAACAATAACGGCAAATACAATAAGTAAAATGCGCAGTGTAAATGACATAATAATCACCTAAACCATTGAACTATCAGCAGCGTAGCGAAAACCCTAAGCATATACTGCATTGATTTGACCGGGTTTAAATAGCTCTCTCCACCCTGACGCTCGCGCATTGATACCTGGACTTCGGATACTGAGTATCCTTGTTTTAAAAACAAAGCAATCGATTCTGGCTCGGGATTTAAAGTGTTGTCGTAATAGTATCTTTCAAGCACAGGGCGACTAAACAGCCTGAAGCCAGATGTGGGATCACTAATGCGATGACCGGTCAGCATCTTAATCAATACGGTAATCATGCGTGAACCAACCATGCGCATCGATTTATCTTTGCGGACAGTCAGAAACCTAGAACCGATAACGATGTCGGAACCAGTATTTACCGCTTTCTCAACAAGAGCAGCCAAATACTCCGGACGATGTTGCCCATCTGCATCAAATTGGATCATATAGTCATATCCATGATCAACGGCATATCGAGCCGCGGTCTGAAAACCAACTGTAAGGCCACAGTTAATTGGCATGTCAATAACCTTGCAGTCTAGCGATTTACATATTTCACCCGTACGATCGTAAGAACCATCATTGATGATAATGAAGTCAAACCCTGGAGCAACCGAACGGAGTTCTTTTACTGTGCCTTCAATGCATTCCTCTTCGTTATATGCAGGAATCGCAATGAGCACATTCGATCTTAATGACAATCGAAACCCATTCTCTCGAGACAAATCAGTAGAACCTGAACAACCACTCAATATATCTTATGAGCGGATGAGTCATACGATAACTATATTATTATATATCCGTACGAGGAGAATGGCGCCGGTTAGAGCGCTACACGCGTACCGCAATCTCGTCCGGTGCGCAAGCGCAATGTCGGGAGTGCTGTTTTGTGGTATTCAGCAGCACTCAAACGTGTAAATACTCACTCACGCCCTTTATTAGCGTGTTCCATAGCAGACATTGCTTCTTTAGCGGTCTCACTCCAGCTGAAATTATTTTCAACCCGCCTTTTGACATTCTTGCCCATTTGTTTTAGTCCAATTTCCGAACGACAAGCTGCTTGAATGCCATTAGCAATATCCAGGGGCCGCATTGAGCTAATTAGGATTCCAAACTGGTTATTGGGTGCAATCTCTCGCATTCCGCCAACGTCCGTCGCAATAGGGGGGATACCACATGCTGCAGCTTCTAGCAAGACTGTGGAAAAGCCTTCAGACCGCGAAGGGAGGCAACATGCATCAGATTGCAACATTAAAGCTGCTAAATCTTTACGGGATAGCCCCCCAAGCAAAATCATATTATCGGGTTTAGTTTTATCTGCTTTCAAAAAAAGCGGACCATCGCCTGCGATTGCAATAATAAGCTTGCCTTCGCAACCCTCCGGGGTTTTTTCAAGTACCCTGGCAGCCTCAATGAGCTCAACAATGCCCTTTTCCGGAACGAGCCGTCCTGCAAATGAAATTAAAACCGAATCACTACGGATTCCAAGTTCTTCTCTAAAATTACGGTTACTTGATTCGCTGCAAAATTGGACATAATCTATCGCGTTATGTATTTCTCCTTCGGCTGTGATACCAAACTGAGAAAGCCACTCGCTCGCTTTTTTTGAAACGCCATAAAAGCAGGGATTGTATTTTTTAATCTGATTGATAAGTATAATTTCTACTCGATGAATAAACGGGTCCACAACATGGTTTCCGAGAGTTAAATATGCTGAACCATGTTCGATGACAATGGGTCGAACCCCTGCATTTGATGCAAATCGAGCAGCCTCAATACTTAGAGGATAAAATCGGGTGTTAATAATAACGCTCTCGATATTAAGGGACTTGAGCATTTTCCATGCTTTGCGGTAATCAGCGTTCTTTTTTGGAATTGGATATCTGCCTTTAAGCAAGTTATAGCAAGGGAGTCTTAGAACCTTAATAGAATCAATTGCATCCTCTGACGGAGCAGATTCGGTATTCATCGTAACTACGATGACTTTATTCCCCTTCTTTGTGAGCGCAGTTGCTAGACCTTTTGTGTAAGCTTCAACTCCACCGACATGCGGTTCAAAGAGTGCCGAGAAGATGCAAATGTAGGAATTGTCGCCCATATAATGAAACAGCTCCATAAACTGATTGTTCGGTTAGTTACCCCGAATATTAGTATAATCAGTGCAAAACAATCATTCGGAGGGAAATCTCTTGATCGTTAAAAGCATGGATCCTGTTAATTGCGATTGTCCTTGCAGGGTTCTTCATGTGATAGGCGCCATGGATAGAGGCGGTGCCGAAACGTTGATTATGAATGTGTATCGAAATATCGACAGATCCATTCTGCAATTTGATTTTCTTGTCCACGAAGCTAGAGAGTGTGATTTTGATCCTGAAATTCGTGCTTTGGGTGGGTCTATTTTTTCTATCGATCGCCTAAATGGGATTAACACCGTTTCGTATATAAAACAGTGCCGCGATTTTTTCCGCACGCATCATAACTACTGTGCGGTGCATGTGCATATTGGCTCATCTGCTTGCTTCGTAATTAAAGAAGCGAAGAAATATGGATTATTCTGTATCGCTCATAGCCATAATACAAACCCAAGCCTTTCGCTTCCTGAAATCGGTTTTCGCTTATTCTCATACCCCACACGTTATATTGCTGACTACTATTTAGCTTGCTCTCGCGAGGCGGGTGTGGATCGCTTTGGCAGGGCGGTTGTTACGAGCGATCGTTTCTCTGTATTAAATAACGGAATCGATGTTAAACACTACAAGTTTTCATCTAAAACAAGATCTTCCATGAGGCGTAATCTTGGCATAGCTCCTGAACAGAAAGCTATTTGCCATATTGGGCGTTTTTCAGATGAAAAAAATCACGAATTCTTGTTGAAGGCTTTTGCAAAGTGCGACGGCGGTGAATTTGATGGGCGTTTGTTTCTTATCGGCAGGGGTCCTCTTCGTAATGACATGGAACAACTTGCAGCTGAATTAAATATTCACGACAAAGTTGTATTTCTGGGTGTGCGTTCGGATATTCCTGATTTGTTGATGGCCATGGACCTGTTTGTTTTTCCTTCAAAGTGGGAAGGTCTTGGAATAGCTGCTATTGAGGCGCAAGCTTCTGGACTTCCTTGCATCCTGTCACCCGCTCTGCCCGATATGGCGGTTTGCAGTCCTTACGCTTATAAGATGGATGGTCTAAACAGTACGACAACGTGGGCCGAGAGAATGGTCGATGAGCCAATTCGTGCAGACATGGATCGAATCGATGGAGCTAATTATGTGAGGGAGTCCGGCTTTGATATTAAGTGCACCGTAGACTCTCTTATTTCTTTGTATTTAGATCATGTAGCGATTTAAATAAGCGTAAACACGCTTATTACTGTTCTTCATACCGGAGAACATGCGCGTGCGCTATCAGCGCATCGACCGCGTTCTCGTGGCCGCCATGGCCGAGATGTACGCCACCGGCACCCGCAGGCGCAGCGACTCGCCGAGAAAATCGACGCGTCCAGACTCTCCAAGGACCAAGTGGGCACCATCGGCTCGAGCTTGACGTAGATATGAGGAACTGTGTGAAAGCCCCCCGACCGCGCGCCGTTACCCTACGCCAGGCTCGATGCCACCTGCGATTAAATATGCTGTAGAAAATTAGCTGCGGATAACGCTACATACACAACTATCATCGCAACCCGCAAGTAATTTTTCTTAGCCTGCCTTACTTAACAATACGAAAGGTTTTTAAAAGAAGTCGATAAATAAAACCGCAGAAGGGAATGAACTTTGAGGATATCGGCGCGTTGCTGCCCATCAATTCTCGAACATAAAGTTTGTAGCCTTTCCAGTTGCTAATCAAATGATGATTAACGTTTTTGGTATAACCATCATTCAAATATTCGCAAACATAAATTGGATACGCAAAGCCCCTGACAAGATAGCCATCCATACTGAATCTATTAAAGACAACAGCTTCGGTTACAAACCGTTCTCCTTCAAAAACTGGAAACGGGTATTTTCGCAACCTCGAAGTGAAAAATATTTCAGCTAAGTCACCATCGATTCCTCCTGCTAGGCGGGTAATGGATGAATAGTCCTTATAAGGTTCATCCATCGTTAACAAATAGCCGCCAGTTTCTTTGTTCCCCGGAAAGACTCTTACACCGGAAAAAGCGATTAGCTTTTCGTCGTCTTTTGAAGCCTTCCACATTTTTACAACGGAGCCAAACGCACCGTCAACAAAATAATCATCACTATCAACAGGTAAAAACAGCTCACCATTCGCGTGGCTGAGTCCGTTATTCCAAGCTACATGTTTACCAGCATTTTCCTGATAAAAATAATGTATTTCGAAAGGTAGATCATCATCCGCAATCCAAGATTCAACGAGCTCCTTCGTATTGTCGGAGCTGCCGTCATCGACAATGATCCACTCAAAATCTGAGAACTTTTGCGCTTTTATGCTTTCAAATAAACGTGTGAGCGTATATGCACGGTTATAGCACGGGGTAAAAACACTTAAAAACATAACAATTCTCCGTTAAGAAATCGACTAACAGAACCGATTCGGATCGTCCACGAAAGGAACAAGTGCACGTTCAACGAAACCGCCTCAAGTAATTGTTCATACTGCTGCGGTCGATTAGAAATAGCATCCAAACTCATAGGCAAGTCAAACGTATTGCCCATATACATAACTCAAACTTTCTCGACACTACCGTTTCAAATAACCTGAACGATTAACCGTTGGGGTAAATATGCATATATAAGGCATAGAAGCTCTCTCAAACAAAATGACTTCTCAAAGCCACGAGAAGAAAAACAGCCATCCCCGCAATGCTCACCAAAGAAGATACAATGCAAACAAACGTAACGCCATTCATATCAAAAACCAAAATTAACGGGAATGCAATAACAGAGGCAATAATGGCAATGACGCTACCACAAAATGCACCTCTAAATACGCGAATCGAAATGAGTAAGTCATTCATAAACCACATGAAGCCTGTAAGGACCGCGAGAATAATTAAGGGATATAGCAAGTACACATAGCCATGCATTTGCGTTCCGTAAAGCAAGACCAACACCTTTTCGCCGAGGCAAGTAACTCCTAGCAGTGAAACGAAACAAACGCACGTCATTCCTGCAACACAACGAAACATAAGGTTTCTAAACATCTGATCGTTTTTGTCATTATAACTTTCAGCAAAATAAGACAACAAAGGATTGTAGATATATGAAGCTCCCATCTGAATTATCGCAACGGGAGCAGCAGCAGATGCGTAGATTCCTAAATACGAATCCCCAAAATGAGATGCCAAAATTTGGCGCGGCAGAGAAGCTGCGGAACTTGCTGCAACCGCGGCGATAACAATAGGGAAATAACGAATCAATAGATGGCGCACCTTTAACCACGAGATCCCAAACTTCAAACCTTCAAACGAAGTCGTGCGCGGATAATCAAATACTAAACCGATGACGGCCATCAAAAATGCCAAGAGTACGAATGTAATAACAAGATTATGGCTGAAATAATAAAAGGTTGAAAATCCGATTACAGAAAGAAGCCCCTGAAGAATTAGAGACTTTCCAATAAAATCCATTCGGTGATTTCTTTGATCACAAGCATGAAAAACATCTATCGTCAGAGCTAATAACCTGTAAATGGAATATGCAATCGTAATCAAAACCGCATAAGGTGATACGGTAACCACCGCATACACAATGAGTAAAACAAAAGCAATTGCATTAGTAAGAAGCCGAAATGACAGATATTCCCCGAGAGTATTTTCTCCGGTTATATCACTAATTTGTATCGTATACATACGATACTGACTAATAGGAGAAAACACACCGAATATAGCAACAGCCAGAGAGTAGAGGCCGGCATCATCGAAGCCCGTAGAAAGACGTACAACAAGAATGGATATTAACCACTGACATCCAAGATTAACTATAGATCCTGCAGCATTCCAAACCATGTTAGCGCGAATCGATAACGGTTCATACTTTGGCTGATAAATCACAAACGTAATCCTTGCTCATACAACTAATCAAAATATTTCAAATCAAGGTTGCTGATTGATCTATCCCAAAATCACAATCAACAACCTCTTAGGCGCAAAGCTCCCTTATTTTGGGGCAAGTTTCAAAAGACCAAGAGCAATATGTACCCATACTTTAGAATCCACAGAAACGAAAAGGCTTCGACAATAAGGCGTAGTCAACACCATTTGAAGAGAATTTTCAGTTATCACGTAAGAGAGCCCGGACGCCTTAACCTCCAGGGATGCCAAACCAAAGCCCTCGAAAAGCGACGAAGAGTAAATATTTTTTATATTAATACAATCCTTTTGTCTCAAGAGACTTATCTGAAAATATTACAGATTCTGACAATCCGAGCTCTCTTACGTAATCTTGTACAGATTTATGGCCTTTTCCATCACTGACCAATAGGAGTCTAGATTTCTGATTGCCCATTTCTTTATGAATCTCAGCGAAAACGCCAATCAAAAAACCATAATTCTTCTGTAGATGGAATCTCTCTACGTGGATAACGCGATTGCCTATATGCCAAGTAAGCATTGCGCCCGATGGCCACTTATCCACCGGGAGCAGCATATACCTTGACTCCGCCAACATAAGCTAAATTATATAAAACCCTTTAGAAGGAACCCCCGACACTCCTTACATTAAACAGAACGCCAGGCAATTCAAGGGAAGCGACTATTCCTATGGACGCGGAGGAGCCAGAAGCGCAGAGATACTGGCCTGTAGCCGCGTTTTGCAGAGCGATCTTACCGCCAGACAATGTACTGCGCCACCGCTGAGAATCCGCGCTGCTTGATATCATCTGAACAAGCTCTCCCCCATCAGTCAGAGAGAGCGCTTTTCCAGAGCCGATGCGCCCGATTATCGAGTTGCTGCTGCTCAGTTTTGGCAGGAGTTAGCACCCATCGCTGAGCGGCCGTGCCGTTTGCCTCATACAACTGTACTGCAGAGCCATTTGCGGCAGCTCCACCTGCCACGTCAATGGCAAACGACTGGTTGAGCGCCGAAATTAAGGTGTAGATGCCATTGGTTTCTTTAATTGCGACCCAGCGCTGCGCAAGGGTGCCGCTATCGGACCAAAGCTGAACGGGATTTCCATTGCTCGCGTTACCGCCCGAGGCATCAAGCGCGCAACCCTTGACGGAAGTAACGACAACAAAGCCTTCTAATCGTGAGACACACGCCAGACCTGAGCATTCGTCTTGTTTCCACTGTACAGCTGCAGCTTTCTACCAGCAGATGCCGTACCACCAGGAACATCCAGTACAAAATTGCTGTTAACCGAAGAGCCAAAAGTGTACAACTCATCCGCAAGGTCATCAACGTGCCCGGAAGCAAGATCATAGACAGACTTGGGCTTTTTCCGGTTTCACAGCATCAGTCGAATCCGAAACATTCGAATCGGACGTGCTGTCCACGTACATAGCTTCGTTGGCAACGAGCTCGGATTCGTTCAACTGGTCTGCAGCGATGGAGGCATTTGCATCTTGACCGGTAGCCACGTTGTCTTCAGCAAATGCGGGAACGAGACAAATTCCCAACAGAAGCACGATAAACACCGAAGCAAACATAGCTTTTCGATTGCCCATGTCTGTCCCCTTTCATACGGTTGCTTACACTCTGTGCCAAGAAGCGCGCCTCATCGACGAGAGGTTCGCGAGCAGCAGCTTAACCCCGAAAGGCTAATCAGGTTAAAAGCATGTTGCTATGGCACAATTGCGAAATCTCTGCTGCAAAGTCACCATGGATCGGCACCCAACCAAGCTCGCGGCGGAGCTTGCTAGCGTCTATGGCGTACCGTCGATCATGGCCGGGACGGTCCTTAACCCAGTCAATAAAATCTTCGTCTTTGCCCATTGCTTTAAGAATGAGCTTGAGAACTTCGAGATTGCTGCGCTCGCAATTGGCTCCGACAAGATAGGTCTCCCCGATCTTCCCTTTGGCCAAAATGAGCCAAACAGCACGAGCGTGGTCATCGACATGAATCCAATCGCGTACGTTCAAACCGTCCCCGTACAGTTTAGGACGCTCCCCGCGCCGGACGCATGCAATCGAATGCGGAATGAACTTCTCGGGATGCTGATATGGACCGTAGTTATTGCAACAATTAGAAATGGTCGCTTGCAGACCATAGGTGCGAATCCAAGCTCTCACAAGCATGTCAGATGCCGCCTTGGAGCTGGAATAAGGGCTGCTCGGCCGATAGGGAAAATCCTCAGTAAACTTGACGGGGCCATCAAGCGCCAGGTCTCCAAACACTTCATCAGTCGAAATGTGATGAAACCTGACATGGTGTCTACGAGCAGCTTCCAAGAGTTGGCATGTGCCCTCGACATTCGTTTTTATAAACGGGCCAGGATCGACAATCGAATTGTCATTATGAGACTCCGCGGCATAGTGAACAATTGCATCGTGCCCGGGAACCACTCGATCAAGCAAATCTGGATCGCAAATGTCGCCAACAACAAGTTTCACCTTATCTTCTGGAAGCCCCGCGATACTGTCTGGATTGGCAGCATACGTCAGCTTATCTATGACGGTGATGTGCACATCCGGTACATTATTCGCGACAAAGCGAACGAACGCCGAACCGCAAAAACCACAACCGCCCGTAACCAAGATATTGCCGAATTTTCGCTCCACGCGCGTTGCCCCTCCCCCAGTCATTGGGTTGCCCCATTTCCCCTTAAGCTGATAACAAATACTGAAACAGTCCTTTCAGGCTAAACCCGTGTCCCAATGAGGAATTAAGTTTGATACTTGTTGGTACAAATAATTAGATAACGACAGCCAAACGGAGAACCAATGAGTAACCAGTCTACTGCAAAAGCACTGCCCGGAAAAACCGACCGAAGCAGATACCGTCCCGTCCATGGAACTGCCTTGATTATCGACTTTATCCGAACACCTCCCACATTC
>NZ_QSPG01000040.1:0-5659 GCF_003436395.1 Collinsella sp. TM06-3
CCTCCCATTTCTCATGTCCAAGAAATGGGAGGCAGTTCACAATTTACTGCCGGGGCGTTTTTTAGAGCTCGATCTCCGCGATTATTTTTTTCATCTCGAGGGCCCATCCGAGCTGCTCCTCGATGTACCCCGGCCATGCGTCCTGGTGGCCCTTGATGGGGTGGCCCGCCTTGTAGAAGCGCAGCCCCGATGCCTTTTTCGCATCGAAGGGTGCCGCCGTCAGCCCGAGGTGCTCCTCGAAGACCCCGCTGTTGGCGATGGCGCGGTGCCCGATCTCCTTGTCGTCGTCCACGTACAGCTCGATGCCCGTGCGGCCCCTTTGCGTATCGATGAGCAGGGCGAGATGGTATGCCGAGACCCCCAGGCGAAGCGTCGACCAATGGTCCTTGCTGGGCTTCTGCGGGCTGAACTCCTTGAGGAACTCCGGATGGCCGCCCGCCACATCGCGGTAGGCCGTCCAGTACGCCAGCTTGACCTTTTCGGTCTCGCTGAGCCCCTCGGAGAGCTTCACGGTCTTGGTCCACTCGTTCGGCTGCTCGACCACGCCGAAGCGCGGGGCGGGCAAGGAGTCCCCGATCTTCCAGAGCTCGACCTCGACCAGGAAGAACCCGAAGTCGCTGTCGGTGTGCTGGTTGAGCCACTCGATGGCCTGGCGGTGCTCGTCGCGGGCGCGCGCCACGACCCAGATGACGACCTCGGCGCCCTTGCCGGCGGCGTACGTGATCACCTTGCCAAGATGGTCGTGGTTGGTGTCCTCGAGCTGGTTCTCGATGATCACCTTGCGGCCCGTACCGGACTCCTGCGCGTAGATGTCCACGTTGAACGATCCGACCGAGGACTCCGTCTCTATGAGCTCGAGCTCGATTCCGACCGCCGTCCCGAGGGTTGCGAGGTTCTGCTCCTCGGCCAGCCACTTGGTGAAGTCGTGGGCCTCATGCGGCCACACCTCGCGCAGGGGGACCTTATGGATGGTGTCCAGGTTATAGGTCTTCATCCGCCGCCCTCTCGACCGATAATCCAGTGCCGTTGTAGAGCCTCTCGCCGTCAAACGAACGCAGCAGGAGCCCACGACGTTCGTCGACGTCCTTCAGCTCGCACGGATACACGAATAGCAAAATGTTTTGTCGGTACTTGTAGTCAGCGTAGACATCCGGATCGCCCAATCGCGTAGGTATGGACGCGATATCGTCCGCCATACGCTCACTTGACCCCACGTATATTCCGAGATAGTCGCTGAAGTTCTTATCGTGGTCATGCCTGCGGTATGTCGCGATGAGATAGCAGCCGGGCATATCGTAGCCGTTGAACGCAGCTTCGGAGGCTTTGACCTGCTGGCAGATGAACTCGTGCAGGGGCATCACCGTCGACGCGCCTTCAAATATTGATTGCCTGGCGGCATCGATCTTCTTGCGAGCCTCCGCGGCGGCCCTTGAGTCCTGGAACGCCTTCGTGGCATCCCCCAACGCGCCGGCTGCCGCGCCGACGCCTTCCGCCGCCGCACCAAATCCCTTGCCGATGCCGTCGGCAACAGCACGCGCGCCGTTGGTTGCCCCGTCGGCAGCGCTTTTCACGGCTCCATCGACATCGAAACCGAGCTGCTTTGCCCCATCGACAACCCCGGCGGCGGCTAAAACCCCCGCTGCAAGATTCACCGTGTCTTTTACGGTTTTCAAATTGACGGCCATATCGAGCCTTCCCTTCTATTCCGCCTTGCCAAATCGGTTCATGACCTCAAGCAACTCGCCCGTCGTGACGATTTTTGCCTGCGAGTTGCCGCTGAAAACTGCGTCGAGCTTGCTTCGTCCCACGTTGTCGCCTATTGCGAGGTACTTCGTGCTCTGCGCGGGCTTGCCATCGGTCGCTTTCATCCCGCATTCCTTAAGTGCGGCAAGGATCTCATCGCGATTGTAGCCCGGAGTAACGCCGGATACCTTCACCTTGAGTCCGACCGGATCAGTGATTTCGCCCGGATCGCCCCTGTGGCCCGCCTCCTCGGCTTTCGCCAAAACCTCTTCGATGGCTCCTGCGACCCGTTCACCAGTCCCAAGCCCGTGAAAACACGCTTGCGGCCATGATGGGAGGAGGCATTCGGAGCCCAAACGGCGGGCTCGAGCGCACCGAACTCGCCGGCCAGCCCACGGAAAACCCCAAGGCACGCCTCGGCGTCGCTCATGGCATCGTGGTGGCTATCAAGATGCACGCCGTAATGCTCGCAGAGGTCGACAAGCGCTCCGGGCAGACCCTTCTGCTTCGCCACCAGCATCGTATCGATTACTTCGATCTCGGGCATTTCGATGTCGTAGGCAGCCAGACTCTTCTTGATGTGGTGGATGTCGTCGCCGTTGGCGTTATGCGCGACCAGGATGTAGTCTCGCAGCAAATCCGCCAGACCGGCATCCTCCCAGAAGCGGACAAAGGTCGGCATGTCGTCCAGTGAGTCCCAATCGATTTCCAGATGAGACCTACTCCACCAACCAATCTCGCTCTCAGGATTGATCACCCGGCAAACCGGGTCGCCCAGGCAGTTTCCCTCAAGATCCGTGAGGATATAAGCGACCTGGCATATCCTCTGCTGGGGATTCGCCGTCTCGCTGTCCCAGAAGATATATCCCTTTTTCGCCATACGGCTTCCTTTCCCTTAAAACAAACTGTTATCCCATTCGGGTGCCTGGGTTATCGTCCCGACACGGGAAAGGAACAGCGCGTAGAAGGGGTCGTTCTTGAGATAGTAAACGCAGGCCGCCTCGTACTTGTCGCCCTTCTCCTTGGTCGTTGCCGACCCGTTGACGATAGGGTCAAGGGCATCGTAGACGGTCTTCATATAGCGACTCCCTTGTTGTTATTCAGACGTCACTATTTTAGCTAAGGACCGCCGGGACTCCTCCCAATTGGAGTTTATCGGTCGATAAGTCAAGCCGACCGGTCCGCGATTATCAATGGTTTATCTGCTTCACATAATAAATTGACTCAGGATTCACCCGCAATTCACCCGCAAGGTAAACCGATAAAGAAAAAGCTCGGAAGCAATTTTGCTTCCGAGCTGCAAGTTCTTGGTCGCGGGGGCAGGATTTGAACCTACGACCTCCGGGTTATGAGCCCGGCGAGCTACCAGACTGCTCCACCCCGCAATGTCTGGGCGCCTCATGTGCGCAAGAAAGAATATTACGCGGGGGTTCGGTAAACGGCAAGAAAAATCTCGTAGAGCATAATTCCTTCATATTTAAACCCCTCAGTCCATATCACCGTAAACGAATCGCAGCCGAGCGCCGTCGACGGCGCGTATACAATGGTGCGCGTCCTTTTATGCCAACACTGGGAGTAGACATGCTGCTCGCTATCGATATGGGAAACACGCAGACGGCCATGGGCCTGTTTGACGGAGACGAGCTGGTGCAGTCGTGGCGCATGCCCACCGACCGCTCCTATACCGCCGACGAGATCCATGTGCGCCTGATGGGTTTCTTTAAGATGTACGACCTCTCGCTCGGCGCGGTCGACGCGATCGCCTTTGCCGGCGTGGTGCCACAGCTCTCGCGCGAGTGGCACGCCGTGGCCGACCACATCGCGGCAGACGCCATCGTTATCGGGCCGCAGACGGCCGCGGTGACCAAGCTGCGCGCAGCGCGTCCCCAGGCCGTAGGTGCCGACCGCGTCGCCAACGCCGTTGCGGCCGAGACTTTCTACGGCGCGCCGGCGATCGTGGTGGACTTTGGCACCGCGACCAATATCGACGTTATCGACGAGGACGGCTATTACATTGGCGGAGCGATCGCGCCGGGCATCCGCATCTCCATGGACGCGCTTGCCGCCCGAGCCGCCAAGCTCGCCAGCGTTCCGCTCGAGGCGCCCGAGCACGCCATCGGCCGCGATACCGAGGAGTGCATCAAAGTCGGCGCCGTGGTGGGTGCCGCTGCCATGGCCGAGGGCTTGGTCGCGCGCATGAAGCGCGAGCTGGGCCGCGAAGACGCCACCGTTATCGCCACGGGCGGTCTCGCCGGCATCGTCGCCGATTCGACCGATGCCTTCGACGTGGTCGACGGGCAGCTCACCATCAAGGGCATCTGCGAAATCTACCGCCGCATGCGGGAGCTGGGGTAAGACAGGGGCCTTAGCCGAGCGCGACACAAGCGCGAGCAGCGGACCAGGCAACGCGGCAGCCCTATTCCTCAAAATCGAAAATTTTCAGTTTTGAGGAATAGGGCTTTCTGCTACGCCTCGCCGCAAAGCCACCTCGCCAGGTCCACTATCTGCACCCCATCGCGATCCGTAGTCTCGTGATGCGTGCGGGCGAGAATCATCTTGGGATACGCGTCGGCAATGCTCAAGAGCGGCGAGATTTCCCGCTCAAACGTCTTGTCCGAGCTAATGTCATCGCTCACCTGGATATAGAGCTTCTCGCTTCGCCTGATAGCTACAAAGTCAATTTCCTTTTTATAAAGCACGCCGACGTACACTTCGTATCCGCGCCGCAGCAGCTCGATTGCCACCATGTTCTCGTATACGCGTCCCCAATCCATATCGCGCGTACCAAGCAGCGCATATTTAAACGCATGGTCCGCCAGATAGTACTTCTCGCCGCTCTTGAGGTATTTCTTGCCGCGAATGTCATACCGTCGAACCTTATAGAAGGCAAATGCGTCGCACAGATACCCCATATATGTGCCCACCGTCTTGTTCGTGATCTTTAGCCCATCTGCATTCAGGCTATCCGTTATATTGCGAGCCGACGTAATGTTGGAGACGTTGTCCATCATGTAGTCAGCAATACGCAGCAGCGCCGATTCGTTTCTGACGTTATGCCGCTGCACGATATCCCTCACGATCAACGTTTTAAAAACGTTGGAGAGATATTGATAGCGTTGCTCCTGCGTTCGGTAAGGATACGAACCGGACATGCCGCCGGCATGTGCGTATTCATCAAAATCATGGTCGACCTCGCCCTTACCGTCGTAAGAGCGATACTCCTCAAACGAGAACGGGAACACCTCGATTTCGAACGTGCGCCCCGTAAAGAGCGTCGATAGGTCGCTCGATAACAAAAATGCATTTGACCCCGTAATAAAGATGTCATACCGCTCGGATGCGTGAAGGCTGTTGATTGCGCGCTCAAAGCCGCTACACATCTGAACCTCATCGATAAGCAGAAAGTTTTGCGTGCCGGACACCCGACGCTCTTTTACATAAGCAAGCAAAGCGTGATATTCGAGCAGGTCCTCGAACTCATCGAGGTTGTAGTTGATATGAATGACATTTGAATCAGGCAGGTTGGTCTCCACGTAATCGCGGAGGGACTCGAGCAGCTTGGATTTTCCGCTGCGCCGGATGCCCGTGATGACCTTGATGTCGGGCACACCGATAAGACTCGTCAGCGTATCCATATACGACGTCCTATTGATGAGCTTCATTGGCATCCTCCCTACACCCGATGTTTGCTATTCCTCAAAATCGAAAAATTTTCAGTTTTGAGGAATAGCGCTTACATCGAATATACCTTGCCAAATAACAATCTGCTTTGGTCCTATTCCTCAAAACCGAAAATTTTTCGGTTTTGAGGAATAGGCTGCTGGCGGTTCATCCCCCAAACAGGCGAAAACCCTCCCCGGCGCGTGTGAACTGCCTCCCATTTCTTGGACATGAGAAATGGGAGGCTTTTTATGCG